>NC_010371.1 GCF_000010185.1 Finegoldia magna ATCC 29328
TTTCTCATAGCAGGTGATGAAAACTTAGATAATTTACCTTTTGCAACAGAAAGCATTGATGCTAATGGTTTTTCTGATTCTTTTGAAAATTCTTGCCATAGCCCGTAAACATATTGTTGATATTCAAACTCTTTACTTGTTTTTTGAACATTCTTTTTCATATCTTCATCAAGCTGTCTCATACGATCTGGAAACTCACCTTGCTTTGTTGCAGGATCAATAGACCTTATTAAATTTAAAGCCTCCGTTGGGTTTTGCTTTGACCTATCCGTATTTACAAACTTCAAATATGCAAATACACACTTGATTATATCCTTTCCCTTTTCTTCCCAATATTCGTCAGTTCCTTTAGATGAGGAATCCTCTTTATATGAAGCAAGAGCAGATACTATTTTTGTTATATCTTCGATTGATGAGATGTATTCAAAGAAGTTATATCCATCTGAATTGTACCTATCCTCTTCTTTGTCAGCTTCTGTTTGAACGAAGTTTAAAATCTTTATCTTCCAGCCTCTTTCTTCCATATATTTACCAGTAGCTTTCAAAACTCCCCCTTTAGGGTCTACGACAATCTGATTGTAGTCGGATTCTAAAACATTAGGTGTCACAAAAGTCCAAGTTTTACCTGAACCAGAACCCCCTATTACCAAAATGTTGTTATTATCAGCACCACTGATATCACGATTTATAGAAGGTTTTACATTATTAGTTAGAATGAAGTTATTAGTAACTTTAATTCCATTTGTTTCGTCTTTGATTTCCTTTTCACTAGTGTTCAAGCTTTGAATATTCTCCCACCTTGCTGCTCCATGTTCTATACCCTTTGTTACATAGTCTCTTTTTCCTGCATTTCTATAATATCTAATATACAAAAAGACTGTAGCCACAAGAATACCACACAATATAGCAATTAAATTAAAATAAATAAATGGATGTAGGACTACTAACCCGAACAACTGGTATGGATTGTTTATAAGAAAATCCATTTTACTAAAATAGGTGTCTGGTGTATCTGATAAAGCAAAACCCACAAATTGGTTAGTAACATAAAAAAGCACAAAAGTAAACAAAGCTGTTACAATAAACCTGACTTTCTTTTTGCTTTTTTCAACATTTACATTTTTTGTTTTACCAGCCTTTAATTCTTGTAATTCAATTTCATTGTCAATATATGCGAAAATTATATTTAGACATGTCATATCAGTTTTCGTAAGCATTTTAGAAGATTTAGAGAATCTGTTGTTTAAGAAGTATATATAACCCTCTAGTTCATTTTTTATATCAAAGTCTGTAATATCCTCAATAGATACTCTTATTTCGTTAAGTAAATCTAAGAAATTTGATACAAAAATAGGTTCAGAATAACCGTCAGTAATGTTTTTACTATACTTATCTTCGATATCTATTAATTCTTTTTCAATCGATTTTACATCACATTTTCTAAATTTCTTATTTAATTTTTTGTATTCTTTAATAAATTCAATTCTTTTATCGGATATATCTTTTTGCTTATAGCCGATTTCGTTTTGTAATATTAAAGAATTCAAAAAGCTTTCTAATTGGATAATAGCCTGTTTTGTTTTGTAAACATTAACATTGTTTATCCACTTCTCAATATAAGTATATACATTTAATTCTTCATCTATAGACTCTTTTTCTTTTTCTAATTGATTAAAGACTAACGTTATTACTTTATAATCTAGTTTTTCCAGATTCGTTAGTTTCTTCTTTTGTTTTTTTCTTTCTATAGTTTTTTTTCTGATTTCAAGATTATTAAACACTTGTGTATTATTATATGAAAAATTGATTTTTTCGATTTCTGTTAAAAGATATTTTGAAATATCTTTATAATTTACACCATTTTCTTCAAAATATGTTTTGAAATCAAATTTGTCCTTTTCATCAGCTATTTTATAATCTGTAATGAAATTTATTTTAGATTTATCAGTTGATGTTTCAATATAATACTTAAAACTTAAATCTTTTAGAATTATTCGATCAAGATATTTTACTACATCTAATAACGATAATTTCTTAGAATTAAACTCTGAATTGTTATATAGAAAATAAATGATATTTGCGTATCTTTCTTGTATCTCATCTTTAAAACAATTTTTCTCTTTGAAATTAGTATATATTTTGTCCAAATCAACGGCATTTTTATTTTCAATTGAATACTGACTTATTTGCGATAGATTTTCCATTATTCATCACCAAAATCCAAATTGTTTTCCAAAGACATAGATCTTCTCTCCATTTCTTTTTCTTTTTCTAATGCTAAGCGTAATTCTTTTCCCAACTCGATTTGTCTTTCTACTTCTATTTCTTTTACCGTTTCTCTTTGCGATGTTTTATAGACATTATAAATTGAGTTTGCCTTAACTTTACTCAAAACATCAAAACCCTTATCGTGTCTGATTACATCAAACCCCTTTTCTTCAAGGTAATACACTATCTTATCTGTAATAGTTTCGTAATAGAAATCATCTTTAACATCGTACTTCTCATCTTTTTTATTTATAATTTCTTCAATCTTTTCTTTAGTAAATAAAAACGAATCAGAATTTTCTTTATTAAGAAATCTAACTCTATCTAGTACCTTTACTAGATACGAATCCGTTTCAATTGCTAAGTCATACCCTAAAATGTAAGTTACTAACTCTACATTTTCTCCTAAATTAATAATATTCTCTGCCAATTTCTTTTTCCTCTATTTCTTTGTATTCATTATTCATTTCCATTTCTTTTTCTCTATTAAATATCTTATTATTTGCTTTTTCTATTAACATATTAAACATTTCTTTCACTTTACTAGTGTTAGAAAAAAGCAGTTTTTTTAGATACTCGTCATCCTCATCTAAATCTGATAATATCTTAACTTCAAACGCTGATGATTTTGATATAAAAATCTTTTCTTCCTCTTTGTATCTTCTTCTGTAGTCATCAAACGATTCATTCTCTTTTCTTTTAACCTTTAGACTAGCAAACATATTTTTCATATAAAAATACTTTTCATGAATTGCCAAAACTTCTTTTCTTAAATCTTTTAAAGCCTCAACATCACCACTTCTTAAAATATCTTTAACGTTTGTTTTATTTTCTTTAACATCTGTGTAAAGTGATTTTATTTCTTTATCTAAGTCTTCTCTAGTGTTTACATCTACGATTACTTTAGAAAGTTTTCTATATCGATCCTTTTCTTGATTTTTTATATATATAATTCCATTTTCTTCTTTTACTTTTAGACCTTTTTCTTTAAAAAGTTCTATTGCATTATTAGCACTATATGCTTTCTCATAGATAATTGATCGTATTTTAAAATCTAATACTTCTCTTTTACTGAATTTCTTTTTATCCCTATACTTAAAATTAATATCTATTTCTTTATTCTTACGCTCTAACCTTTCACTCGGTTGGTATATCCTATTATTAATTTCATTCCAAATTAACTCATACATACTTGACAGACCTCTTTCAATACAAACATTATTTAAATTTTTCCTAAGCTTTGATTGTATTGAATAAAGTCTCTCGTAATTATTTACTGAATTGTTGTTATAGTTTGATACGATAGTATGGGTATGGATATTACGACCATTAACATGACTTGCCAATACCATTGGCTGATTAGGAAATTCCTCTTTCATAATTTCCTTTGTAATTTCTAAAGCCTCTGTAACAGTTAACTTATCTTGTGGATCAAAAGAACAAATTACACTTAACCCTTCGTTTTTTAATTTGTTTTCATATTCAATTCCATATTTAACAAAACTATCACATGCTATTATTGGAGAACTAACTTTATTTTCTATTTCACATCTTCCACCATTTAATTCGTTTACCAATAGTCCATAATAAGTCTGCTCATCTTTTTCTATGTAATCTAGTGAACTAGATATATCTTTTATTGATCTAACCTTTAAATATGCCATGCGTTATCCCCTCTCTTTATTGTTATACCCACGAAATTATATGATAGAATATGATTGAAAAGAAAAAAATAATAACCTCGTAATACAATGTTGTTATTTTATTTGTATTTATAGTTGTAATATAGTTGTAATATAGTTGTAGGTCTTCTGTAGTTATTTAAAACACTAAGTTTCAAGAGGGCCTAAGACGACATTTTGGGTAAAAAAGACGACATTTTGGGTAATCAAAGACGACAATCTGGGGGCGAAAGACGACAACTTGGGGAGGTAAAGACGACATTTTGGGTAATTAAAGACGACAACTTGGGGAAATCAAAATGTGGATAACTTTTTCTGTGGATAACTCAATATCTTCTAAAGCAAAGACGACAAATATTTACACTCTTCGTCTTTTATGATATTATGTATTTATCAAATAATATAACAGGAGAAAACTATGGCGAACGAACCGATAATATGGGAACAAAGAAATCTAATTGAAAATTTTGAGTATAAACGCTCCGTTAATTTCAACAACAGATTTAATACTGTTCCACTTCGTAATTTTAATGCTACTGAATTAAATATATTAATGTATTTATGCTCTAAGTTGAAAAGACAAAGGGATAAAATTATTGATATTTCTTTCGAAGACATAAAGACATTAACTAAATATGGAAGCAAGGATAAAGAAAGGTTTATTGAAGATTTACAATCAACAAACAGAAAATTATTAGACTGTAAATTCTCCTATGAAACAGAAGATGATTTAATTGACTTAGTATTATTTACTACATTTAAAATAAGTAAATCACAAGGCAAATTAACCGTAAGAGTTAACGATGACTTTCTATTTCTTCTAAATGATTTCACAGAACAATTTACTAGATTTGAACTCAATGAGTTCGTGGATCTTAAAAGCAGTTACACAAAAGAGTGCTATAGAAGACTTAAACAATTTAGTGATACAGGACATTGGTATGTTTCCATTGACAGATTTAGATATGAATTAGATATACCAGATTCGTATAGAATGTATGATATTGATAGACGTGTTCTAAAACCAATTAAAGAAGAATTATCTGAATTATTTGATTATTTTAAAATCATTAAAAAGAAAAAAGGAAACAAAGTTATAGGTCTTCAATTTGATTTCACCAGAGAAAACAGAGAGAAAAAAAATAAGCTAGATGCAGATGAAATTATCGAATCATACTTTGATATGCAACAAGAATTAGAAACGCACCCTTCCGGAAAATTCTATCTGGAACACAAAGATGAAATTGAAGAAAATAGAAAAAAATTTTTAAAACTTTTGGAGGATAAGAGTGAATAAAGACAACTTTACTGACCTACCATTAGGAACAATTATTATGATAAAAAAGGATAATGGATACAAAGATATAGTAAGAATAACTAAAAAAAACACACCGAACCCATTTGGTGACGATGAAACGATTTATGATTATTATGGAACAGAACCGTATCCGGTCTTGATACCTGAACAGCTATATTTCTTTTATAGTGATGATATTATTGAGATTATAAAATATCCTGAAAATAAAAAACAAATGAATTAAAAATATCGACTATTGCTATAATTAGCGATAGTCTTTTTTTTATTGCTCTTTCAATTTATTTTCCAAAATGTCGTCTGTTAAAAATCGAGTTCCAAAATATCGTTTATACGGAGCGAAATAAATCAAATTATGAATAAAAAGCAAATAAAAAATACATTCCCCAGAATGTCGTCTATCAAAACACGAGTTCCAAAATGTCGTTAATAAGGTGTAGAATAAACCAAAAGTTGAACAGAAATACAGATATAAAACACATTCCCCAGAATGTCGTCTAATGAAATTACGAGTTCCAAAATGTCGCTTATACAACGTGAATCAAATCAAAATATGAGAAAAAAAGCAAAGGCAAAAATCATATTTCCCAAAATGTCGTCTGTTAAAAAGCAAGTTCCAGAATGTCGTTCATATGGAGCAAAATAAATCAAATAATGAATAATGAACAAGGACAAAAAAACACATTCCCCAGAATGTCGTCTAATGAAATTACGAGTTCCAAAATGTCGTTTATACGGTGTAAAATAAATCAAAAAGCGAACAGGAACATATACAAAAAATCTCTTTTTCCAGAATGTCGTCTGTTAAAAATCGAATTCCAAAATGTCGCTTATACAACGTGAATCAAATCAAAATATGAGAAAAAAAGCAAAGGCAAAAATCATATTCCCCAAAATGTCGTCTATCTAAAAAACAAGCTCCAAAATGTCGTTCATACGGATCGAAATAAATCAAATAATGAATAATGAACAAGGACAAAAAAACACATTCCCCAGAATGTCGTCTAATGAAATTACGAGTTCCAAAATGTCGTTTATACGGTGTAAAATAAATCAAAAAGCGAACAGGAACATATACAAAAAATCTCTTTTTCCAGAATGTCGTCTGTTAAAAATCGAACTCCAAAATGTCGCTTATACAACGTGAATCAAATCAAAATATGAGAAAAAAAGCAAAGGCAAAAATCATATTTCCTAAAATGTCGTCTGTTAAAAAGCAAGTTCCAGAATGTCGTTCATATGGAGCAAAATAAATCAAATAATGAATAATGAACAAAGACAAAAAAACACATTTCCCAGAATGTCGTCTAATGAAATTACGAGTTCCAAAATGTCGTTTATACGGTGTAAAATAAATCAAAAAGCGAACAGGAACATATACAAAAAATCTCTTTTTCCAGAATGTCGTCTGTTAAAAATCGAACTCCAAAATGTCGCTTATACAACGTGAATCAAATCAAAATATGAGAAAAAAAGCAAAGGCAAAAATCATATTTCCTAAAATGTCGTCTGTTAAAAAGCAAGTTCCAGAATGTCGTTCATATGGAGCAAAATAAATCAAATAATGAATAATGAACAAAGACAAAAAAACACATTTCCCAGAATGTCGTCTAATGAAATTACGAGTTCCAAAATGTCGTTTATACGGTATGAAATAAAGTGAACCACCCACCACTTAAAGCTTAACAGCTTTTGAATTGGGGGCTTCTTGCTTCACCCTCTACTGCGATGAATCTGATTGATAAATCAAAACAGATTAATCGTCTTACACAAAGTCCACAAGCGTAACTTCGGCTAGTTCCTAGCCTACGATATATTACTTTAGGCTACCATTTCTTTTAGTAGTCTTAGACCTTCTCTTTTTATGTTTATTGCTGCGTTCAAGTCTCTATCAATGATATTTCCGCACTCACAAATATAAGTTCTTTCGTTTAATGCTAGTTTCTTTTTAGAACCACAAAGGCTACATATCTGACTTGACGGATACCACTTATCGACTTTGATAAGGTATTTGCCCCTGTCGTTGAGCTTGTATGCTAAGAGATTCAAAAACATACCATATCCGTTATCCATAGTGGCTTTTCCATTTCTAAATCCTTTATTAGACATATTTCTCATATTAAGATTTTCTACACATACGACATCATAACGATTGGCTATCTCGTTAGACTTTTTGTGCAAATTATCTAGTCTTTGATTTGCGATATGTCTATGAATCTTATTGACCTTTTTAAGTTGTTTTAAGTAGTTATTTGATTTCTTTTCGTTTTTCTTAGAGCCTATTTTACGAGATAAACGTCTTTGTTCTTTCGCAAGTTTCTTGTGGCTTTCACGATAAAACTTATGATTATCTCCTACATTACCAAAGCTATCCATATACAAACCATCTGACTTATAATCTAGTCCTATACAATTATCAAAGTTAGTAGTCTTGTCTATATTTTCTTCATACTCGAAGATAACCGATACAAAATAAAGACTATCTGTAGTTTGAAAAATTGTTGCTGATTTTAGTTTCCAATCAGATTTAGGTTGTCTATGAATCTTAGCTTTAACAAAGCCTGCTTTCGGTAGTTTTATTGCGTTATCCGTAATAGCTATAGTTCCATTTTGATTATTAGTAGTATATGATTTTCTTGATTTCTTTAGAGACTTAAACTTAGGATAACCACCCTTTTTATCGAAAAATCTCTTATATGCGAGTTCTAAATCAAGATATACATTAGCAAGGGCTAACGAATCAACCTCTTTAAGATAAGGGTGTTCAGATTTATATAAAGCAGGTGTATTTTTAACAGATTTTCCAGTTTCTTTATATGATTTTTCTCTATCACAAAGCATCAAGTTCCAGATTTTTCTACAACATCCAAAGCATTTAGAAAAGTATATTTCTTGTTCAGTCGTTGGATATAATCTGTATTTTATTGCTTTGTTTTTTACTCCTTTTTTCTTTCTCATCCTTTTCTCCTTGCTCTTGAATGTAATTTTTTATTATATCAACAGTTGCCCCTCCGGTTGACAATAGGCAGAAGCTTTGAGACCAAAACATTTCATCATAAAGGCTTTTTCTTATTCTAGGGTATTGCTTCTTAACAAGTCTACTACTTGCTGATTTGTATGCGTTGATAAACTTAGATAGTTCACTTTTAGGTTCAGCCTTGAAAAGAATATGAACATGATCTTTGTCGTGGTTGAACTCTTCTAATTTAATGCAGTATCTATCTTGAATCTTTACAAATACACTTTTAAGAAATTCATTTATTTCATCATCTATTACATTATTTCGATACTTAACACACATTATCAAATGATAATGCAGCAGAAAGACCGAATGATTATTTGTATCTAATACCATTGTATTGCTCCGTAATATCTTCATTAATACTGACTATATTATACTATAAATCTGACATAAAATCAATGGTTACGCATTGTATAACGAAATTCATCCCCCACCTATAGAGGATTGGGGATTTCTTTCTCAATGGGTGTTAAATTATAAATAAAAAGCAATGGCGAAAATCATATTTCCCAAAATGTCGTACTGCTATTTATTAATAAAAAATATGGCTAAAAAACAAATTAAAAATACCAACAAAAACATCATTTACACCTTACATTATGGCTTAAACAATAATTGCCGTAAAAATAGTGCAAAAAAAGTCTAAAATTATAGGAAAAAAACGGGAGATAAAGTATTAACCATATCCCCCAACCAATGAAATAAGAATAGCACGATAGTTATATAAATGTTAACTAAGTGTTTTCTTATGTTTTAGAAATATCGTAAAAGGGATTATATAAAATTTATATAACACCTTCTTGCTGTACCAAATAGAATAACCAACGAAAAGGGCAAGCATTATATAAATACTTGCCCAATAGTTGTATTAACATTTTAGAAGATTTATATCATCTTCTTCTAAGCCATAACGCATGGCATAATCGATAACTTTATCTAGGTTATCAGTTTGTAGAATGTATAATTCATCTTCCCAACAGTTTATAGGAACATAATATAAGACTGTATATTTTCTAGGTTTTCTTCTTTTACACACTTTAAGATTTTCGGTATTGATAATATAAAAATCACTCATACAACCATTTGCACAATAGATTTCATAATCATTTTTATAAACGTAATCTAATAGTCTGTCAACTTCTTCTGAACTAACTCTTGCTGAAAAATCCTTCATCGTTTTCTCTCCTTTATTTCTTTGTTATGTATGTAATATAGCGACAAATCAAGCAGCAGTAACTAGATATTGTTTCCGCTGCTGTACCCTATTTTAGGAGGGAAGATAGAACAAGGTTTATATAAATCCTTGTCCTATCTTAATTAACATTTTTAAATTTAAATATCAGTAATATTAATAAGGTCTTTTTCTGCTTTTTCTAATTTAGTTTTTAATTCATCTATTTCTTCGCTTAATTCAATCGATTCTTCAAATGAATCTGAATAGTATCTATCAAGCTCCTTTTCTTTTATTTCGTTCTTTAATTCTTTGATTTTTCTTAGCGTATTATCTACTACTATTTCTAATTCCTTTACAGGTTTTGTTAAGTTAGTTATCATTGTTTTTCTCTCCTTTATTTGTTGTTTTGTTATGTATGTAATATATCGGTATGACGGATAATCAAGACATATTAATTTTTCTAATCCTTGTACCATATATAGGAGGGAAGATAGAGCTGGATTTATTGTAACCCCGCCCTATCTTAATTAATATTTTTATAATTCTTTTACTAATTCTTGTAAAATGTTTAATACAATATCTGTATTATCGTCAGTTAATTCTTCGGAAGAATAAAGCTTTCCTATAACAGAATTAAAAGAAAATATTGAGATATTATTTTGCTTGATACACACATCTGTAAATTGTTGAATATAATCACAACCATTTGTTTCATCATAGAAGGTCTCAGGCAGACATTCTAAATAAATATCATAAGTTATACCATCATAATAAACCTCATCTATTAAAGTTTTCTCAACGTCTTTATCCTTTAAAGTTTTATAAATTAATTGCACAATCTCTTCTTGAAGATTTAATATATCTTTTTTTATTACGATATTTTTTACTGCTTTTTCTATTCTAGTTGTCATCATTCTTTTCTCCTTTATCTCTTTGTTATGTATGTAATATATCTGGAACAACGAAAGCCCTTGCTAATTATTTTATCCAGCCAATGTACCAATGTAGGTAGATTTATTTCTACCTACATTCGAACAATTCTTCTATATAGTCATCTAAAGTTTCTAACAACTCAAACTTATCATCTAAGCCTAAAGAATCTAAATAGTATTCTAAATTTTCTATAATTTTTGTTCCTCCCCAATAACCCTCAACAACATTGTCATAAGTGTTAATATAAATATTAGGGCCACCAAAAGCTATTTGATAACACGCACCAAAGAAAGTCTTATTTAAATCTGACAAAACTTTTATATCAAATATATCGTCTGTTATAAAATAATCCTCATCGTAATCTTCGCTGCCATAATCAAAAGCCTTTTGTAAATCTTGAAAAAATCCTTCAACATTATTTTTTAAAGCCTCTTCTAATAATTGTTCATCTCTAATTTTTAAATCTCTCATTGTTTTTTCTCCTTTATTTGTTGTTTTGTTATGTATATAATATATCGGTAATATCATAAACTTTGACATTTTATTCTATCTTCACCATGTACCATATATAAGAGGCGATGGATAGAGCAAGAATATAAAATAATAATCTAACCCTACCCAAATTTTTATAAAAAATCTTTAAAAATCCTGATTTTGTCTCATGCTTAATAAACGACCTTTCTTTTCTGGAGTACTATCAAAAGCTATAATCAAACTATCTAATAATGGTATGCCTAATATGTCGCCACATTTTTCTAATCTTTTAGCCATAGCAATATCGGCACTTGATGGCTCGGTACTGTTAGACGGATGATTATGAGCTATAATTATAGAGTTAGCACCTGCCAATATTGCTTTTCTAAATAACTCTCTTGGGTGCACTAAAGAAGAATTTAACGTGCCAATAGATACCAAATCAATACCAATAATTTTATTTTTTGTATCTAATAAAATAGATATTAACCTTTCTTTTTCATCTTTAAATAATGAAAAATAATTGAACAATAATTTCTCAAATGCTTCTGGTTTGTTATGTTGTTTTTTAGTTGATTCAATTAAAAAATTATCTATAACTTTTTCTCTTCCATCGTATTTTATAACAGTATCTCTAACTACAAGTTCTAATTCTTTTAATTTCATTTTTCTCTCCTTTATTCTTGTTATGTGTGTAATATATCGAAAATATTACACACCTTGATTAGTTATCCTATCTTTAACCTGTACCACCATATAGGAGGTAAAGTAGAGCAAGGGCGTAAAGAGCAGCCTCACCCTACCTTTATTTTTTTTAAATATTATCCAATGTTTTTGTAACCATTATTTACTGCTAGTGATTTAAGTTGTTTTAATTCTTTTAACTTAACAAAAATTGTTAAGTCAGAAGTAAAAGTATTTTCGTTATAGGTTTTATTATCGTGATTAATAGCCACATGATATGAATTGCCGTTTTTGTTTGTATTAGTTTTGTATAAGATTGTCATTGTTTTTCTCTCCTTTATTTGTTGTTTTCTTATGTATGTAATATATCGGTATAACGAGTAATCAAGACATGTTAATTTTTCTGATCCCTGTACCTAAATAAAGAAGAGAGGGGAAAATCCCCTCTCGTTATAAACTTGTTAGAATGGCAATTCTTCATCAAACGCCATATCATCCATACCTAAATCATCATCAAACGGTTGATTGTTTTGTTGATTGTTTGCTGGTTGTTGATTAGCTGGTTGATAACCTTGATTATTATTCGCTTGGTTGTTGCTATCAATAAAATCAAATTGTTCAACAACAACATCAGTTGTATAAACTGTTTGACCTTGTTTGTTTTGATAAGAACCTGTTTGTAATCTTCCAGATAATGAGACCCTCATACCCTTTGACACATATTGGGCTATCGTTTCGGCTTGTTTTCCAAACGCAACACAACTGATGAAATCAGCTGTAGGTTGGTTATTAGCCTCAGCTTGTTGTCTTTTATCCTTAGTTAATCTTCTGTTAACGGCAACGGTAAATCTACCAATCGCTACTTGTGATTGAGTGTATCTCAATTCTACATCCCTTGTTAATCTTCCCATTAAAGTTACATTATTCATAATATACTCTCCTTTATTTTTTATTTTTCTTATGTATGTAATATATCGGTGTAACGAGTAATCCAAACAAGTTAATCATTCTGATCCTTGTACCAAATATTATAAAAAAATGGAGCAAATTTTTATAACTTGCTCCAAAATTTATATAACTATTTTTAGTAAGCTCTTACAAGACCTCCAAAAGTATTTCTAAAACCAATCGCACCAAATTCTGAAAACTCAGGACAATCGAGGTTATATACATAGCAATTAGAAATTTCGTTTTCTAAATCTTCAACATCCAAATTCCATTCGTCAATATTTTTTGATACATAAAACAAAGCTTGTACTTTACCAAGCTCTGTATTGTTTTCTATAATGCTATAAACAACAGCGTTATATTTTTCTTCGAACTCTTGAACTCTCTTTTTGTCTTCATCGTCTATCCAATACAAGCCACCTCTTATTGACTTAGAAATTAGACCTTCATCTTCAAACTCATCTATTGTTCTGTCAAAAATTCTGATTAATTTCATTCTCTTAATAGCTTCTTTAATTTGTAATTGTCTTAAATCTTCCATTGTTTACTCTCCTTTATTTGTTGTTTTGTTATGTATGTTATATATCGGTATAACGTGTAATAAAAACATGTTAATTTTTCTTATTCCTGTACCAAAAAGGACAGACAATATTATTTGCCTGCCCTACAAAATTAATTCAATGTTAACATATATGATTTAACTACTTCTTCTTGTTCTATAACCTCACCGTTTTTTAAATAATCTATAAAAACATCACGAATCATGTCACAAATATTATCAAACGCTTTTACAAGCTCTACTCTATCTTTTAGTTCACCATCAGACCAATCCTCAAAGTACTCTTTATCTGAACTGTCGATTGAACGCCCTGGATAAACTACAACATCACCATCAACTTTTTCTCCATAATATAGTACAAGATATCCACCAGAACGACCGTTGAAGCCTATATCATACCCGTAGGTTTCTTTAAACTGAGATATAATAAAATTGAAATCATCATACAGTTCATAACAAAGAATTTCATCACCACAAATAATTTTATAAGCAAAATCTAAATCGTTTGAATCAAGCCCTAGATTATATAACTTAACATTGTTTGCATATGAACTGCTGCGATTCCACGAGTTTAAAGTATAATAACGATAATGATTAGTTAAAAATTCTATCATATTCTCTCTGCTGTTTGTGTTTACATCACATTCAAAAAATCTTTCCATTGTTTACTCTCCTTTATTTGTTGTTTTCTTATGTATGTAATATATCGGTATAACGTGTAATCAAAACATGTTAATTTTTCTTATCCCTGTACCAAAAAGGCGAGATACTTTTCTCGCCTAAATTTCTTATACAGTTCTTCCGATTATTCTTTTTGCCTCTCTTCCAATCTCACTCCATTTGCAATATTGATTTCTTCCACCATGCCAATCATGATCGTGTTCCATAGTTCTAATCAGAATTTTATCTATATCAAAAAATCTGACATCACTTTGTGAAACGTATACATAATTATCTCCATCTGATAATACTGCTGAAAAGCAATAATGGTTTTTATTGAACGAGTGCAAATACAAGCCATTTTCTTTCGCCATGTTTGTCAAATCGTTTTTTGAATCTTTTTCAAAAGTTTTGTAATCACTCCCTGTGCTAGAACCTGTAGAAAACGTGTGGTTTTTCCAATTATTTTTATCTCTTTTCAATATCATTGTTTTTCTCTCCTTTATCTCTTTGTTATGTATGTAATATATCGGTGTAATGAGTAATCAAAACATGTTAATCGTTCCAATCTCTGTACCAAAATAAAGAAGAGAGAGAAAAATCCCCCTCTCGTTATAAACTTACTATAGTTGTAAATCTTAATCAAAATCCATATTTTACCAATTTAAATCGACATCTTCCCAGTTGCAAACATAGACTTTTAAGCCAACAATTTTACCACCTTTACGGACAAGTTCTGTATTTGTGTATTTTAGTCCATATTTTTCCATTGCTTTGTCGACTTCTAATTTATCGATTTTCTTTTTGAGTTGCTCTTCTGTAAAAGTTCCAACAAGGATGCCTTTTTTCTTGATATATTTTTCCATAATACTCTCCTTTATCTTTGTTATGTATATAATATAACGATAAGATTAGCAGCAGGAACTAGATATTATTTCCCACTGCTGTACCAACAATAAAAGGCTACAATTAAGCAGCCTTTTCAACCTTTGATTTAGATGTTATTAATGTAACAGCTTGGATAGCTTGTTCTACTGCTGCTGCCAACACTTCAACTTTTTTATTATCTTCTATAGGGCTTAACCAACTTTTTATATAAATCAGTGAATTTTTATATAAGCTTTCATCTACATTTACATTAAAATATTTCGCAAGAATTATAGAACCTAATTCAGCGATTAATTCTTCTGTTGAATGTAATTCTTCATCTAGTCCATATTGTCCTAACTTTCTATCTAGTCTATTTTTGTGACCTGTTGCGTGTGTCAATTCGTGGAAAAATGTTTTTAGATAGTGTTCATAACCAGAAGTCAATTGATTTAATTTAGGCATATAAATGCAATCATCATCTAGATTATAGTGTGCTGTGTTTATTGTTTTATTTTTAACTGCAACGCCGATGTTACTTGCTATTTCATTAATATCTATGATACAAGTTATATCAACTTTTGTGTCAGTAATTTCTTCCAAGCCTTCTATATCGTCACCGTTAAAAACTGTAAAATATTTTTTATAACTTTGTAATAAGCCCTTGCGGTCTAATTCTCTAAGCAATTCAACATCATTCAATTCTTCCCTCGTCAAATTTCTCTTCAAATCTTTTCTATAAGTGTTTACATAATTTAAGCAAGTACCTTTTGAGCCTTTTTTAAGTTTTAATCCTAGTTTTTTAATTTGATTAAATGTTAAGTATCTATTATCTGAATAATTAGATAACATTTGTGAAAGCATTAATATAATAATATTTTTACCAGTATATTCTTTATTAGTAGTTGGATTATGAAAACCAATAAAACCTTTATTCCAGTTATTAACATCGATATCATCATTTTCTAAAACCTTAATTAACTTTTCTGCTATATTTTTGTATTCCTTTTTATTATCAAATCTTTCAGTCATTGTTTCTCTCTCCTTTATCTCTTTGTTATGTATGTAATATAGCGGTATTGTTGGCAGCAGTAAGTTTGTTATTTGTTCTGATCCTTGTACCCATAAATACAAAAATAAAGGAGAAGGGATAAATTATCCCCTCTCCATTTATTAACAATGCACTTAAATTATCATTAAAAGAACCATCCAAAGGATATTTCTCAGCATTTAAAAGCCTTTCAATCATTTCATTTCTTATAATCATAATTTTTGCTCCTTTTCATTATACTTTTGTAAATAAAAACTATAAGTCTTTAATTTCTTTTCAATAGTTGCTTTTTTGTGTCTGACAAGTTTAACAAAAGAGCCGTCTATCTCCCTATCAACAAACCCAATATAGGTAAAAGGCAAATCGTAAAACTTATAAGCACCAGGATTGTTTTCACAAAAAACCTTAAAAGCCTCTTTTCCCTTATCAATACCTACAATAAATTGATTAGCAATAATAGAACCTTTATCGTTAATAACATTTAAACTACAATATAATAAATTATCAAAAACCATATAAACCCCCTTAAATTCGGACAGCTCCCCACGACTAGAGTCGGGGGCTTTCTTGTAATCATAATTTTTGCTCCTTTTTATATTGAGATTAGAATTTTCATCTCAAAAAATAATACTTTCATCAAATTCTTTTCCTATCCTTTTAAAATACTCATCTCTATCAATTTCTGTAAAGTAACTGAAATCTGCAAACATCAAGTCTTGTACAATTAATTCTAAAGCTTCAACCTCTGAATTATCTTTTCTAAAATCAATGATATTAGCAAGTTCTCCATCAACAAATGTATTTCTCTTATAATTTACTAAGTCATATTCAGCTTGTATTTCGTGCTCTCCATCTTCGCTTGTAGTATAAGCAAGACCTATACTTTCTAGATTAGGGTTTTCTCTATCAAAATCTTCATATTCCATCTCGTATTCGAATTCATCATTTAAGTAATCAACAATCATATTTTTAACCTCTCGTAATTTATCCTTTTTTCTCATAATTCATTCCCCTTATTGTATCTTTTATTTGTTTTCTTATGTATGTAATATAGCGTGAGTATAGGCAGCAGTAACTAGGTTCATTTATCTATCCAATGTACCTACCCATAAACAAAAAAAACAAAGGAGAAGGGATAAATTATCCCCTCTCCAAAACTGTCTCTAGTCCTAGTCTAATTTCTTGCATTTGCCAACGATCAAATTCGGGCTTTGCATATACACTTACATCAAGCCCTTTCTCTAAGCCAAATCTAATTTCATCCATTTGTTCATAACCAAATTCAGATTTTGCATACCAGCTCACATCAAGACCATCTTCAAGCCCTTCCCTAATTATTTCCATTTGCCAATCATCAAACTCGGGCTTTGCATACCAGCTTACATCGACACAATTTTCAAGCCCCAACCAGATCTGTTCCATTTGCCATCCACCAAACTCTGGGTTTGCATACAAACTAACATCAAGACCATCTTCAAGCCCTAACCTTATTTTACGCATTTGCCAATCATCAAACTCGGGTTTTGCATATAAACTCACATCAACACGACTTTCAAGCCCTAGTCTAACTTCATACATTTGCCAATCATCAAACTTGGGATTGGCATACATGCTTACATCAAGTCCGTCTTCGAGTCCAAGCTCAATTTGTTCCTTTTGTGCATTATTGAATAGCGAAAAATCTAGTTTATCCATAATATACTCTCCTTCTTATTCATTGTTTTCTTATGTATGTAATATAGCAACATCATTAATAGCAACGGGCAGACATTCTATCTTGCCAATGTACCCATAAATAAAAAAACAAAAGAGAAGGGATAAATTATCCCCTCTCCAAATAATCTACATCCATTCATATTCCGGGTCAGATACTGTAGCATCCCATAGATAATAATAAACGGGAATTACCATAAAAGACTTCGGTTTTTTCTTCGGCATAGACTTCATTTTGCCTATTTCTTCAAGAGTTACATAACCATATCGTAAACGCTTTGTAAAATGTCCATAAGATTTTGATTGGTAACACTTGAATACAAACAATGGATCTTTTGAATAATCTTTTTTCAAACTTTCCATAGCCGCTTTCTTTGCTAGTGTTTCTGTTTTATATACACGAGACAAGCTTTTACCATTACAATCACCATATACATATCCACTAACTTTTTCAGTTGATTTTGCTCTATATGATGGCTTTGGCAACTTTTTATAAACTGGTTTAAATTTTCCAAAATGAGAAACACCCAATCTATATGAATACATTGCATATTTACAATTTTGGCAATGCCAACGCTCTAGGTCATTTTGGTATTTATCTATGAGTTTGTTTAATTTTGCTTGAGTTATTATTTTGTTTCTGTCAAACTCCTTAATATCCTTTGTTTCTAAATAATCAATTGAACCACGTTGATAATTGCTCATAGGAACATCAAACAACGCATCAAATACCTCTAATTTTCTTCCAATATAAACACCGTTAAAACTTTCTCCCGACATGATTTTCCTCCTTTATCTCTTTGTTATACGTAATATATCGACAAGTGACAACGGCACAAATAATAAACCAGCTATAAAATGTACCGTATAGGCAAGCACTTCTGCCTACACTAATACTAAAACCTTATTAAGATCCATTCCTAGAGAATCAACTATTTTCTCTTTATCTTTTAAAAACTCGTGAAAAGATGGAGTTAACTTAGAATCAAATACTGTAAACCTCGCATAATTTGACCTACTATAGGTATCTCTAGAGTATAAAACATAACCTTTATTATCTTTATCTGTCATAAAAAAACCATTATCTATTATTTCGTCTGTCATAAGCTTATAGCAATTTTCTAAAAGATTGTCACAATAATCTGATAGCAAATCATCAGACCAATAATAAATATCTGTATAAACGTTGAAAAAATATTTCCAACGATTAAAAAACATTTTAAATAATAAAAATTGTTTTTTTACATTCATTGTTTTTCTCCTTTATCTTTGTTATGTGTGTAATATAGCGACAAGATTAGCAATAACAGGAAAATTATTTTCAAGTTCCTGTACCGCAAATAATAGAAAAATAAAAAGCGATGACTTAGTGTCACCGCTTATCGCCTTTTACACAAACTCGTAATCAATATTTGATGCAAAGCCAAAATCAAAGTAGTCTCTCATAACATCGCTGTTATCGTAGTTATATTGTTCAAGAAAGATGTTAATACTATCGACAATCTCTTGACCTTTTTGATTTAAAACACTTGCCTCTGACAAATACCCTCTTATTCTATCAAGATTGTGCTCTATACATCCAATGTCTAATTTGTTTATTACAAACCTCTTATCTTTATCAGATAATTCATAATAATCAAAAGCACGATAATCTTCTTCTTTTAAAAAAAGAGTTACCCAAATAAAACCATTCTTTGTTTTAGCTGATATTTTTATATCCGGATATTTAATCTTCATTTCTTTTTTCATAAGCTTTGCAATATCTTTTAATTCTAATGTTTCTGTCATTGTTTTTCTCCCCTTTATCTCTTTGTTATGTATGTAATATATCGGCATTGTTGAAAGTATTAGGTAAATACTTTACCTCCCTAATGTACCGACAAACAAAAAAATAAAGGAGAAGGGATAAATTATCCCCTCTCCTTGTATAAATCTTTAGTTAATTCTCTTTTTTTATAATACATTTGGCTGAACGTTAATTCTGGCTTTGCATACACACTAACATCAAGCCCTTCTTCAAGACCTAATCTAATAGCATCCATTTGCTCAAAATCAAACTCTGGTTTCGCATAAACGCTCACATCAACACCTTTTTCAAGCCCCTTTTTGATTTGACACATCTGTCCTGAAGAAAACTTCGTATCTGCATATACACTAACATCAAGACCATCTTCAAGACCTGATCTAATCCAAAACATCTGATTGTTGTCGTATTTTGTATTGGCATACACATTAACATCTACATTAGAAACAAGACCTTCTTTAATTTCATATAATTGTCTTTGATTGAAGTCTTTATTTGCATACGAACTCACATCAACACCTTTTTCAAGCCCAATTCTAATTTGTTCCATTTCCCCATCATTAAATTCAGGCTTTGCATAAACACCAACATCAAGACCTTGTTCTAATCCTAACTTAATCTGTGTCATTTGCCAACTATCAAACTTTGGATTCGCATATTTACTAATATCTAGCCCTTGTTCAATCCCTTTTCTAAGTTGTTTCATCTGAAAACCATCGTATTTAGTGCTATAATATGGAGTTATATCTATTTTCTTTCTTAGTCCTAGCCTAATTTGTTCCATTTGTCCTGCATTAAACTCAGGCTTTGCATAAACACTGACATCTACCCTTGCTCTTTTTCTAAAACCGAGAATTATTTGTTTTAACTGAAATTCGTCAAACTTTGGATCAGCATACTCGCCTATATCTATTCCTTTTTCTAAACCTTTAAAAATAATTGTTGATGCTTGCCAAGCATTGAAACGAGAATTTGCACATATACTAACATCAAGGCCTTTCGAAATACCATTTCGCAATGCGAACATCTTATTTGAATCAAACTCTGGCTTAGCATATACACCAACATCAAGACCTTGTTCTAATCCCAACCTTATTTGACACATTTGGTCATCATCAAACTCTGGCTTTGCATATACACTAATATCAAGTCCTTCTTCAAGCCCTAGTCTAATTTCTTTCATTTGTCTCCACTCAAACTCAGGCTTAGCATACCAGCTTACATCAAGTCCTTCTTCAAGCCCTTGTTTCACTTGCTCTTGTTGAATATTGTCAAATTGTGACATATCTATTTGTTTCATAATATCCCCCTAGTTATCATAAGACAAAAATTTTCTCATACTTAAGACACTTTCCTGTTCTGGCTTTAACGAAACAATAAAACTATCCAATAATTTTATATTAAGGATTTCAGAACATTCTGATAAATTTCTATAAACCTTTATATCTTCAGCAGACGGTGTAGTATCGCCTGACGGGTGATTATGAGCGATCATAACGAAGGCCGCACCTGATATAACAGCTTTTCTGAAAACCTCCCTAGGATGAGCTAGAGACTGATTAATAGTACCTACAGAAATCAAATCAATACCTATAAGTTTTAGTTTTGAATCAAACAATAAAGAAATAAATCTTTCCTTCTCGTCATTATATAACGAAAAATAATTAATTAATAATTCTGTTAATTTTGATGAAGAATTGTTTTCTGTCTGCGTAGACGTGAACTACCCACCACTTAAAGCTTAACAGCTTTTGAAGTTGGGGCTTCTTGCTTCACCCTCTACTGCGATGAATCTGATTGATAAATCAAAACAGATAAATCGTCTTACACAAAGTCCACAAGCGTAACTTCGGCTAGTTCCTAGCCTACGATATATTATTTTAAAATGCGTCTTAAATTGCAAAAGAATTTTTATTGTGAACTACCCTCACTTAAAGCTTAACAGCTTTTGAAGTGGGGGCTTCTTGCTTCATCCTCTACTGCGATGAATCTGATTGATAAAACAAAACAGATAAATCGTCTTACACAAAGTCCACAAGCGTAACTTCGGCTAGTTCCTAGCCTACGAATATATATTATTTTAGGCTACCATTTCTTTTAGTAGTCTTAGTCCTTCTCTTTTTATGTTTATTGCTGCGTTCAAGTCTCTATCAATGATATTTCCGCACTCACAAATATAAGTTCTTTCGTTTAATGCTAGTTTCTTTTTAGAACCACAAAGGCTACATATCTGACTTGACGGATACCACTTATCGACTTTGATAAGGTATTTGCCCCTGTCGTTGAGCTTGTATGCTAAGAGATTCAAAAACATACCATATCCGTTATCCATAGTGGCTTTTCCATTTCTAAATCCTTTATTAGACATATTTCTCATATTAAGATTTTCTACACATACAACATCATAACGATTGGCTATCTCGTTAGACTTTTTGTGTAAATTATCTAGTCTTTGGTTTGCGATATGTCTATGAATCTTATTGACCTTTTTAAGTTGTTTTAAGTAGTTATTTGATTTCTTTTCGTTTTTCTTAAAGCCTATTTTACGAGCTAGACGTCTTTGTTCTTTCGCAAGTTTCTTGTGGCCTTCACGATAGAACTTATGATTATCTCCTACATTACCAAAGCTATCCATATACAATCCATCTGACTTATAATCTAGTCCTATACAATTGTCAAAGTTAGTAGTATTGTCTATTTTTTCTTCATACTCGAAGATAACAGATACAAAATAAAGACCATCTGTAGCTTGAAAAATTGTTGCTGATTTTAATTTCCAATCAGATTTAGGCTGTCTATGAATTTTAGTTTTAACAAAGCCGACTTTCGGTAGTTTTATTGCGTTATCCATAATAGCTATAGTTCCATTTTGATTATTAGTAGTATATGATTTTCTTGATTTCTTTAATGACTTATACTTAGGATAACCACTCTTTTTATTAAAAAATCTCTTATACGCAAGTTCTAAATCAAGATATACATTGGCAAGGGCTAATGAATCAACCTCTTTAAGATAAGGATATTCAGATTTATACATAGCAGGGGTATTTTTAACAGATTTCCCGGTTTCTTTATATGATTTTTCTCTGTCACTAAGCATCAAGTTCCAGATTTTTCTACAACATCCAAAGCACTTAGAAAAATATATTTCTTGTTCAGTCGTTGGATATAATCTGTATTTTATGGCTTTGTTTTTTACGCCTTTTTTCTTTCTCATCCTTTTCTCCTTGCTTTTTATATTATTCCACAAAAAACACAATAGTTACGCATTGCATAACGAAATTCATCCCCCACCTATAGAGGATGGGGGATTTTTTTCTCAATGCGTGTGAAAGCATTTTATAAGTTTTCGAAAGAATTATTGAAATTATCAACAAATATTTCGAAAAATCTATCAAACGAAAGCCAAGTGTCTAAATCTTCTAAAAAGCTTTCTTTATCTTTTATAATATCGAATAAGTTATCTTTGTATATTTCTAAGTCCAGTTCTTCATAATTATCTATCGATTTCGATTTAGCTTTTTCTATTTCTTCTTCTGTCGCATATTCTTCTAACTCACCTACGCTCCAGTAATCGTCAAATTGCGAAACAGCTTCCACTCTTGGATTTTTCCAAAAGCATACTTCATTTTCAGCAAATGTATTAACGCAACTTGGATATACGATTATGTTGACGAACTCAGTATCTGCAACCATATTCCAGCCTCTTTCATCAAAAATATCATTTCTTAAAAATTCCAAAAGACCTTCTTTAAGCTCTTTTCCTTCAAACGTATATCTATTATAATCTTTAATCATTATTCCACCTCTAAGGACTTATCTAAATCTTTTATCTTAATATGGATTTCCATATCTTGATCGATATCAAACCAGATATTGCCATTTTCACAATCCATCAAATCCTTATGAAGTCTTTCATCATAATTAAACGTACAATCGGCTCCTTCATCGCCGGTATTGAATTTGTTTTTTTCTAAAACAATTTCTATCGCTTCTTTTAATCTCATTTTTTATCTCCTAAATTTTTAATATATTTTCTTATTATGTATATTCTAACATAGGGAAGTAAAGTCCTTCCCTATTGTTAATATAATATCTCAGTGAACATCAAGTTTAAAAATACCATCGTTGCAATCATACCAAAAAAAGATAAAGATATTAGAATACCATCTATTAACAGGTTGATATTCTCAACTTGTTCTTTTTCTCTCTTTGCACGTTTTACACATCTTTGTTTATAATTCAAATAATTTTCCATTGTTTTTCTCTCCTTTATTTGTTGTTTTCTTATGTATGTAATATATCGGTATAACGAGTAATCAAGACATGTTAATTTTTCTGACCCCTGTACCAAAATAAAGAAGAGAGGGAGAAATTTCCCCCTCTCGTTATAAACTTGTTAGAATGGCAATTCTTCACCAAATGCCATATCATCCATACCTAAATCATCATCAAACGGTTGATTGTTTTGTTGATTGTTTGCTGGTTGTTGATTAGCTGGTTGATAGCCTTGATTATTGTTATGTTGGTTATTGCTATCAATGAAATCAAATTGTTCTACAACAACATCGGTTGTATAAACTGTTTGACCTTCTTTGTTTTGATAAGAACCTGTTTGCAATCTTCCAGATAATGACACCCTCATACCCTTTGACACATATTGAGCTATAGTTTCGGCTTGTTTACCAAACGCAACACAACTGATGAAATCCGCTGTAGGTTGGTTATTAGCCTCGGCTTGTTGCCTTTTATCCTTAGTTAATCTTCTGTTAACGGCAACGGTAAATCTACCAATCGCTACTTGTGATTGAGTGTATCTCAATTCTACATCCCTTGTTAATCTTCCCATTAAAGTTACATTATTCATAATCTACTCTCCTTTATTTTTTTATTTTTCTTATGTATGTAATATATCGGTGTAACGAGTAATCCAAACAAGTTAATCATTCCGATCATTGTACCTAAAAAAAGGGAGAAATAAATATCTCCCTATTACGCTACCTCGAACTTTTCTGACCAACACTCTCCAATCAATCCGTATACTTCGTCTATATCATAACCATAATTGATTAGGTCTCCGCTAAAGTTAAATTCTTCGAAATAGTCTTTTTTAACCTCAAAACTAAATGGCTTTTCTAATTCTATTTCTAAACAACTTCCACCACCACAAACTGCATCATATAGTCCTAATGTAGTGCTTTCGCCAACGGTAATATTTTTACCAGTATTATAAACATCAAAAAACTCGTTTAAATTCATTCTTGTTAGAACGGTTAACATACATCTATCAGAACTTAAGTTTTTCAATTCTTCTATAAATGATTTTAAAAACTTGCTATTTTCTACAAGTGAATCATTTTTCAAATCTTCTAACTTATATCCTTGTGGTCAACTACCCACGACCTAAAGGTCATGGGCTTGTAACTGCCCAGTCGTACTAACGGCTTACGCCTCCGACCTTTAATCCCAATAGATATTGCTATCTAAAGTGGCGTTACATCGCAGGGTGGTTGACAGCACCCTTTGCAACAAAGTTTACTCTGTTGCAACTGTATTAGGTACTTGGCTATCATAAAGATAGTTTATTCCCATACGATACAGATTCATAGCTCCAATACGATCATCATTGGACTTATAGCCACAATTTTTACAAGTAAACAAATGTATTTTCTTGTTACGGTTAGACTTTTCCGTATGCCCACAAATAGGACAACATTGACTCGTATAACGAGGGTCTACCTTAATTACAGAAGATTGATTTTTCTTCGCCTTGTAAATTAGTTTCTGTTCTAAATCATAGAAAGACCACGATACAGAAACATAACGGTCTTTTATTCTGACATGCTCTGTGGCATTACGAACGCCTGTTAAATCTTCTAATACAAAAAGTGTATGCTTTGGGTTATTTTCAACGAGTGCCTTACTAATGCAGTGATTCACATCTTGCATCCAACGGTTTTCTCGTTGACCGATAGCTTTAAGTCTTCTTCTTGAAGATGGAGTTTGTCTTTTTTGGAGTTGTTTACGAAGTTTGGAATAGTTAGCACGTTTCTGTTTAATAGCTTTTCCACTAACAAATCCAGACCTGTGTTTACTGTCATAGGTTGCAACAACAAAGTTAATTCCTCTGTCAACGCCTACAACATTACAAATGTCAGAAATATTACTTTCTTCGACATCATAAGTTACTGGTATGTGAAGATAATATTTACCATGTTTGTTTATGAGCTTAGCTGTACCAAATCTATAGATTGTGTTGTCAAAATATTTAGACATACCTTCAGCGAAATATGGTAGTTTAGCACGACCATTCAGTGTATTCACAGAAAAACAGTTCTGCGTTAAAGAATAATCTCTGTTCCAAACCAAATCATATTGAGGTTTCTTGAAGATTGGTTGTATCCACTTATTTTGATTTTCGAGAATAGTTTTATATCTTGCAATGACCGTTTTCAAAACGGACTGAGCCATTTGCGATTTAAGACCAAAAGTTTCTCTTAGCGTAGAATACAAAACCTTATTAAGAGAAACCTGTTTTAAATCATGAGTTCGGAATACATAGTCTGAAACATAATTACAGGCATCACGATAAACAGACATAGTTTCATCAAGCGAAACTTTATCTGTATCATTGGCGACTATTTGAACTTTTGCTGTTATAGTTATCTGTTGCATAGATGTACTCCTTTCATTAATGTTTCACTAAAAAAGATTTTTAATATAGCCAATATTCATGTTATCTTGCTTAATAATTACTATTATTGTACATTTGAACAAACTCTTTTGAAAATTTTATTTTAGTATCTTTGGTTTTATAAAATTCTAGAACATTGTTACAAAAATCTATTGAAATCTTTTTGTTGTTAGCAAATGCTTTTTCTATTGTATTCATCGCTATATCTAAAACTTCTTCAGCAGTTGTAATGTCCGTAGCTTTCCCAATATTCGATAGATAATAGATATATGCTAGAGAACTTCTTGCTTTTAGATAATCTATATTGGTCTTGTTATCCCAATCAATATAGAATATTCCAATCATATAGCTATAAATGCTATAGAATACATCTTCTTCTATTTTTTCACCCAAAACATCTTTTAATGATTTTAATAATTCTTTATTAACCTTTTGAACAATAATGTTTGCGACCTTTTCTGCGTTTTCGACCATTTCTTTTTCTGAAAATTCAATCTCATAAAGCCAATCAAAACAATCAGAACGACCTATTATTATATCTATACCAAAACAAGAGCTTAGGTCAATAAACAAATCTTGTTCAAGACAGGTAATAAATCCGTTCCACAAATACTTATTTAATGATTTTACTCTTTTATCTAATTCTTCTCTCTCCCATTTTATAGGAATTTCTCTAGGATAAACTATTGAAAAATCATCTTCAAGAATTTGTTTATTTTTGCTGAATTCTAAATCTTCAGCTAACTTAGCTTTGATTTTCAAAATCTTTGCCAAAGCTTTTTCGTTTTCTTCTTGCTGCTTTATATCTTTTCTTATTATCTCTCTTTGCAAATATACATAATTAAGTGTTTTCACAAACGTTTTAAAATATTTTTGTCCTTTGTATTTAGATAGGTTCTCTAAATAATAATCTAATTGTTCCTTTGTGTAAGGCAATGCTTCTATCATATTTTACTCTCCTTTATTTGTTGTTTTCTTATGTATGTAATATATCGGCATTATTGGCAGCAGAACTAAGTACTATTTCTAACAGATGTACCAAAGATAAAAGAGAAGGGATAACTATCCCCTCTCCATACTAGCGATTAATCAATTGTATTATTTCGTTACACAACCTAAACTTTTCAGAATCTGTATCAGAAATATAAACATTAGGAGTATAAGCCAATTGAATTGATTCTTCAGCATCAAGCTCTTGTTCAAGACCAAGTCTAATTTGTTTCATTTGCCAATTATCAAACTCTGGCTTAGCATACACACTAACATCTACACCACTTTCAAAACCTAGCCTTATCTGATACATTTGCCCAACATCAAACTCGGGCTTTGCGTATATACTAATATCAAACCCTTGTTTCAGACCTGTTATAATTTCTTCCGTTTGTCCATAGTCAAAATCGGGATTAGTATATATACTAGTATATATACTAACGTCAAGCCCCTTTTCAAGCCCCAACCTAATTTCGCTCATTTGTTCAGATGTGAACTCAAGCATTGCATATATACTAACATCAATACCACCTTCTAATCCCCATCTAATCTCTTCCATTTGCCAATTATCAAACTCTGGCTTTGCATACACGCTAACATCAACGCCTGATTTAAGTCCTTCTCTGATTTGTTCCATTTGATCTTCATCAAACTCAGGCTTTGCATACACACTAACATCTACGCCTGATTCAAGTCCTTCTCTGATTTCGTGCATTTGGCATTCACCAAACTCGGACTTAGCATATACGCTAATATCAAGCCCTTTCTCTAACCCCAATCTGATTTCATACATTTGGTCATCATCAAATTTGGGTTTAGCATACACACTAACATCAACATCATTTTCTAACCCAAGTCTAATTTCATGCATTTGGTATTCGTCAAACTCTGGCTTGGCATACACACTAACATCAACGCCGTTTTCAAGCCCTAGCTTAATTTCCTTTAATTGTTCAATTGTGAAATCTAATAAATCTAATTTTTCTGTCATTGTTAACTCTCCTTTATTTTTCTTATGTATGTTATATATCGGTATTATTGGCAGCAGAAATAAGATACCATATTCCCGCTGCTGTACCCAACCACAAATAAGGCTTCCAAAAATGTTTCGAAAGCCTTTTAGGGATAATTTTATAAATCTTCTTGTCGTACTGCTATGTTATAAATATCGGTATAATCCTCGTTATTTCCATCAGCCCAAACTAAAACCTCGATTGAATCACTTGATTGGTCTTGATTATCTGAAAGCCTTATTGTTGTTAAACCCTGAATTGAATCGTCTTGATTATCTGAAAGCCTTATTGTTGTTAAGTCTTGAATGAAATTGTCATTATTATCAACTAGATACACATTAATATTGTTATTGATACCATCTTGAAATCTTTCTACCTCTAGTTTGAGACTATCAGAAATTCTTAAGGTCATATAAGTGTTGCTACCCTTTTGCACAACGCCCGTTATCTCGTCAAATTCTATCTGTGATATTCTATCGTTTATTATTTTTTTAATATCTTGTAAAATATCAACTCTGTCTATTTTTTCTATATCTTTTTTAATATCCACAACTATCTTCTCCTTATAAAATAAATAACTTCCTCAACATCTTCCCAATTATTCATGAAATATTCAAAATCATCGAAAGATACAGCCACACCATATCTTTCATATTCTAACCACAAATCATAATCTGCCATATCCCAAACAGTTTCAACTAGTTCTGGATAATAATCGTTACTTATTAGATTCTCAACCTCGAGGTCTTCTAAGTTTTCTATGTCGGAAAAAAGTGTGACGTTGGTAGCTCGTTCTTGAATTATAATCCCCTTATCCAATAAATCCTTAATCGTTAACATAATATTATCTCCTTTATCTCTTTGTTATATGTAATATATCGACAAATAACAATACCATATAAAGCTACTAACCTAAACGATGTACCAAAATACAAAATAACACCGTACAAGACAGAAAATCTGTCCTATACGGTGCAACCTCTTAGCTCTCAACTGTAACCGAATCCAAAACATTTTCAACAACCCATGAAACATCTTCACAATTATCACAAGCAACCATTTCGTTATGATTGAAAAATTCTATAATCTCTTTAGTAGACATTTCTAGTAATTTTTTAGACATTTCTACAAGTTTTTTATCTTCATAGAGGTCTATTTCATCCTTTAAAACCTTTTTGAAATTATTAACACCATATTCTGTAAACGTATCGAAAGCATCATCACATATAAAATAATCTTCAAGATTCTTGGCTGATATATCTATTGGATAAGATTTCTCTTTAATAATTTCAGTCTTTAGCTTATCATTTTTAAAAACAGCTTTGATTACAATATTTCCTTCTTCAAACAATTCACATCCTGGTTCATAATCTGTGTAATCAAAATCAAAAATTAACCCTGAAATATTTTCTAATTCCTGTTTTGAAAAATTGTTCAAATCAAAACCTTCAAAATAGTCTTCTAGTGTATAGGTGAAAGACCATCTTCCGAATGTTACAAAATTCAAAGCCACATCAAATTCTAATTCATCAGATATGAGTAAATTGCCATAATAATATGTTCCAATCTCTTTAAAAATCTTCTTCAGTAATTGTAACGACATTTTGTTACCCTCTTTTTTTATTGTGACTTTGCCACATGCTTCTGATAAGTTTGCCATAATTTACTCTCCTTTATTCTTATTATGTATGTAATATATCGAAAATAAGGACAACGACCATTTATTAGATATGCTACTACATGTACCCATAAATAAAAATACAAGAAGGGATAAATTATCCCCTCTCCGTATTATCTATTAATTGTATTATTTCGTTGCACAATCTGAATTTTTCGGAATCTGTATCTGAAACATAAACATTAGGAGTATAAGCTAACTGGATTGATTCTTCTGAACCAAGACCTTTCTCTAGCCCTAGTCTAATTTCTTCCATTTGGCCATACTCAAACTCTGTATTATCATATACACTAACATCAACACCATTTTCAAGTCCTACCCTAATCTGATACATTTGTCCGGCATCAAACTCGGGTTTTGCATATACGCTAACATCAAGCCCCTGTTCAAGCCCTACCCTAATCTCTTCCATTTGGTAAAATTCAAAATCGGGCTTTGCATAAACACTAACATCAAGTCCATCTTCAAGTCCTAATCTAATATCGCACATTTGTCCCCAAGTGAACTCAAGTCTTGCATATATACTAACATCAAGTCCTTGTTCTAACCCAGTTCTAATCTGTTCCATTTGCAACGAATCAAACTCGGGATTGGCGTATGTACTGACATCAAACCCCTCTTTGAGTCCTAGTCTGATTTGTTCCATTTGCCAACCATCAAATTCGGGCTTTGCGTAAATATTAACATCAACACCGTCTTCAAGCCCCTTTCTTATTACATCCATTTGATACGAAATGTAATCGGGCTTTGCATATATACTAACATCAAGCCCTTGCTCTAATCCCAATCTAAGTATTTCCATTTGTCCGTCATCAAATTCGGGCTTTGCGTAAATATTAACATCAACATCATTTTCTAACCCTAGTCTGATTTCGTTCATTTGGTATTCATCAAACTCGGGGTCTGCATATACACTGACATCAACACGATTTTCAAGCCCTCGTTTAATCTCTTTTAATTGTTCAATTGTGAAACAATATAAATCTAATTTTTCTGTCATTGTTTATCTCTCCTTTATCTTTGTTATGTATGTAATATATCAGTATTATTGGCAGCAGTAAGTTGTTAGACTACCTAGCCAATGTACCCATAAATATAAAAATAAAGGAGAAGGGATGAGTTATCCCCTCTCCGTATTAGCTTTTAATAAATTATCTATTTCACCACGTAATTTTATTCTCTCTAATTCCGTATCAAAAACATTAACCTTTGTAGTATTAGCTTGTTTGATACTCTCATCGACACTAAGCCCGCTCTCTAGCCCTAGTCTAATTAGATACATTTTATAGGGAACAAACTCTGGCTTTGCATAAGCACTCACATCGATATCAAATCCGAATTCTAGTCCAAACCTAATTTCTCTCATCTGCTCATATTCAAATACAGGATTAGCATATATGCTTACATCAAGTCCTTTCTCTAGCCCTACCCTTATCTCCAGCATTTGTGTCCAATCAAACTCTGGATTTACGTAAGAACTAACCTCAATCTTATGGTCAAAACCTAATCTTATTTCGTGCATTTGGTCATCGTCAAATTCTGGCTTTGCATATATACTAATATCATATCCACGTTCAATCCCTACTCTAATTTCTTGCATTTGCCCAACATCAAACTCAGGTTTTGCATACACGCTAACATCAATACCTTCTTCTAATCCTAGCTTAATTTCCATTAATTGCCATACATTGAAATTTAATAAATCTAATTTATTCATAATACTCTCCTCTATCTCTTTGTTATGTATGTAATATATCGGTATTATCGGCAGCAGTAGGTTGTTAACAACCCCATCACCGTACCCAGATAAAAAGGCTTCCGAAAATATTTCAGAAGCCTTTATGAATAGTTTTACCAATCTTCTACCACCTCACCAAAATCGTCTACCTCACCAACAAATGTATAATTAGTGAATAAAGAGTTAGCAAATAAATCTTTCATTCTTTTTTCACACTTTTCAGTCGCCTCGTCATAGGAATTTGCACTTATACCTAGTTCGCAAAAACCAGACACTTCAAAACGATACATTTTATTTGTTTTGACTTGTGAATCATCTACTGGTTGTCTTAATTTTTCAACATCATTAAAAACATCACGAATAAGTTTATCAACATCTTCTAAATCTTTGTTCATATACGCTTGATTAAGCTTATTTTGAATTTCAGTTATTAACTCTTCTCTATTCATTTTACTTCTCCTTTATCTTTTTATTATATGTAATATATCGACAAATGACAATACCACACAAAACTACTAACCCAGCCAATGTACCAAAATACGAAAACAACACCGTATAGGACAGAAATTCTATCCTATACGGTGCAACCTCTTAGCTTTCAACCACAACCGAATCTAATATATTTTCTACTACGAAAGAGATATCTTCGCCATTATCACAAAAACGTATTTCATTATCCTTAAAAAATTTTAAAAGTTCTTCACAAGACATTTCTAGTAGTTTGTTGTACGCTTTTTTAAATATTTCGTTATCTTGATATTCTAAATCTTCTTTTAGAAATTTTTTGAAATTTTTTACACCATATTCTGTGAATGTATCAAAGGCATCATCATATATAAAATAGTTTTCTAAATTCTCAGCACTTATACCGATTGGATAACTTTCCTCATAGATAAATTCTGTTTTTAATTTATCATCTTCGTATATCGCTCGTATTGTTATATTTCCTTCTTCGAACAATACACATCCTGGTTCATAATCTGTATAATCAAAATCAAAAATTAACCCCGAAATATTTTGCAATTCTTTTTTTGTAAAATCATCGAAACCATAATCAAAATAATCTTTTAAAGTTGAACATAAAGACCATCTACCAGTTGTTGAAAAATCTAATGGCTTGTCAAATTCAAGTTCATCTTCTGATATGTTCAAATTACCATAATAGAATGTGTTAATTTGTTCAAAAATCTTCTTCAAAAGTTCTAAAGACATTTCTTTGCCTTCTTTTCTAATTGTTACTTTTCCAAATGCGTCTGATAAGTTTGCCATAATATACTCTCCTTTATTTGTTGTTTTCTTATGTATACAATATAGCGAGAATAAGGGGAGTACCAAATATTAGTTATGCTAAAAGATGTACCTATAAATAAAAAAAGAAAGGATGAATTATCCCCTCTCTTAATTAACTTGTTCGAGCAATTGCATAATTTCATTAGACAACCTGATTTTTATATAATTTGTATCATAAACAGAAAAAAAGGGAGAACGAGCCATTTCGATTGATTTTTCAGCACCAAGACCTTGTTCTAATCCCAACCTTATATTACACATTTGTTCACCATCAAACTCGGGTTTTGCATATAAGATAACATTAATCCCTTCTTCAAGTCCTATTCTAATCTGTTCCATTTGCACCCAATTAAATTCTAGCTCGTCATACAAGTCGACATCGATTCCATGCTTCAATCCCAACCTTATTTGTTCCATTTGTTTATAATCAAACTCAGGATTGGCATAAGTTTTAACATCAATACCATTTTCAAGCCCTAGTCTGATTTCTTGCATTTGGTCATCATCAAATTCAGACTTTGCATAAACGCTCACATCAACACGACTTTTAAGCCCTAACCTAATCTCTCGTAATTGTTCAACGGAGAAATCCAATAAGGCTAGTTTATCCATAATCTACTCTCCTTTATCTTTTGTTATGTATGTAATATATCGGTATTGTTGGCAATAGCAAGTTATTAGACTATCTAGCAAATGTACCAAAAAAAGAAGGGATAAACTACCCCCTCCTACTAATTAGCTTTTAATAAATTATCTATTTCATCAAGTAATTTTATTTTTTCTGATTCCGCATCAGAAACATAAACGTTAGGAATAGTAAGTTTTTGTTCCAAACCTAGTCTGATTTGTTCCATTTGCCAATTATCAAACTCTGGATTGGCGTAAACACTAACATCAAGTCCGTCTTCAAGCCCTAGTCTAATTTCTTTCATTTGTCTCCACTCAAACTCGGGCTTGGCATACACGTTGACATCGACACCACTTTCAAGCCCTAGTCTGATTTCATACATTTGTTCATCATCTAGTTCTGGATCCGCATATACATTCACATCAACACCACTTTCAAGCCCCTGTCTAATCTCTTCCATTTGCGATGAACCAAACTCGGGCTTTGCATACACGCTGACATCAACACCACTTTCTAACCCTTGTCTGATTTCAAGCATTTGGTCGTAATCAAATTCAGACTTTGCATATAGACTTACATCAACATTATTTTCTAACCCTAGTCTTATTTCGTGTATTTGCTGATCATTAAACATCAATTTAGCATACACACTAACATCAAGCCCTTTCTCTAATCCCAACCTTATTTCCCACATTTGGTCATAATCAAACTCTGGGTCTGCATACGCACTAACATCAAGCCCTTGTTCTAATCCAATCCTAATTTGTTCCATTTGCCTATAATTAAACTCGGATTTTGTATACACACCAACATCAAGCCCTTTCTCTAACCCTAGCTTAATCTCTTTTAATTGTTCAACGGAGAAATCCGATAAATCTAATTTTTTCTCTTTCATAATATACTCTCCTTTATCTTTGTTATGTATGTAATATAGCGAGAACAAAGATAAACTTAATTATTAGCTATTCTACACGCTGTACCTATTATATAAAATGGCAAAAAAAATTAAGAAATAATTGAGGAAACCTTCCCCAATTATTTCTTGTCTATTTTCGCTAACAATTCGAATATATTTTTATTCCCCAAAATGTCGTCTAACACATAGCGAAAACCTTCGTTATCATATTGCAAAACCCTTGCGAAATTGCCTTTAGAAACGTATTTTACCTTTTCTTTGTCTTTGTCATTGTAGTAGATTTTAATTTTGCCATCAGAATTGACCGATAAATGGTTCTTCTCGATTAGAAAATCAATGATAATTCCAACATTAGCAAACCAATTTAAAGAGTTATTAACTTCTTTCGCAAAATCTTCAAAATTATTTTCAAAAGTATTACGGAAGAATGTGAGAAATCTTATATTATGATTTGCTAATTCATTGCTTTGAGTTAACGCTAAAAAATCTTTGAATTGCTCTTTTTCAGCGTTATTTCGTTTCTCAAATTCTTCAACTGTTCCGCCACGTCTTATAAACATTTCTTTTCTTTCTTCTTCGTCAGCCGACAAATATACTATGTCAAAATCATAGTTTGGAAAACTTTCTTCAAGCTTTAGAAAGCCCTTGTAATCGATTATATAATAGTCTTTAGAAAATAAATCTTCTTCAAGGATATAATAAATATTGCCGTCTATCTCTGTATACGCTATTGATTGATTCTTCTCTCTTTCGGCTTGCTCTTTGGAAACGAATATATACTTGTTATCGTCTTTATTTCTTTTCTCTCTTGTAGTCCTAGATATAACTGGCTTATATCCAAGCTTATCCAACTCTTTTGCAAATCTGACTACTCCCCACGACTAAAGTCGGGGGGTTCTCTTTTGGCATAGCCGAAGATTGATTCATCTATTGATGACCTCTTTCTTCTTTAACAGAGAACTCAACAAATCTATATCGTATGATATGCACTTCACTAGCCCAGCCTTTAAAAGACCTGCTATGTGCTTTCGATTTTGTTTTATTTAAGTCGGTGCAGTCAATCCGACTGGTCTTTTTTATGCGGTTAACCAACGCATTTCGTTTAATTGTTTTAATCTATTTATTTCTATATCATGCAAGTTAACAAACTTGTCATATCTTTCATTACACAAATTAATATCTATTGATTTTAAATCATCACATACATTTTGAATTAAAAATGCTGAATACAAATCTCTTTGTATTTTAATATTGTCTATTACATTCCATCTTTGAGATAGTGCCTTTTTAACGCACTCTTTGGTTTTATGATTGAATTGACTTGCTTTAACCTCAAATGTGTCTATTCTTTTTAAATAGCTGTCTACATAGTGTAGTTTTCTATCTATGATAGTTAACAGTTGACAAGGAGAGTTATTACTAAGAGACTTTCCGAACCTCTTTTTCTTATTAATCTTTCCGTTCTTTTTGTTTATCGTTGTGTTCTTTGCTCTTTTTTGTAGAGCTTTAAATCTCATTGTCTCAACTTTAATATCTACACCTAATGATATTATCTTATTTGCCAATATCTCTTGATATTCTTTTCTTTTATCTGCTATTTTGCGGTACAAATCTTTTCTTTTTTGCTTTAATTTAAGATATCTATTAGAATATATCCACTTCCTTTTTCCCTTTTTAGACGTTTTGTCATCATTGTAATTTTCAGGATTATTTATTCTCTTAGAACGTTCTAATTTTCTATCTAATCTCTTTAATTTCTTGTATTCATTTTTCGTATTAGATAATTTCTCTAGTTTAACGCAACTATCAGATACAATAGCAACAGATGATGTTCCAATATCAAGCCCTACAGTTTCTTTTCCAAAATGTCGTTTCTTAGGGGGAACGCCCTCTTTTATTAGTTGAACAAAATATCTAGTTTTTCTTCTTATCTTTTTTTTGAGTATTCTAATGTATTTAGTTCTATCATTTCTTGATTGAATATTATATATGTCGTTTCTCTTTTCTATTATTCTCAGTCTTAAATCATTCCATATTACGATATCATCTTTTATTCTAAGACCTTGAGTATTGCTTTTATTTTCCACAGACATATCACTAAATCTAGCTTTGAAATTAACCTTATCTGAAATATGATAGTGTAGTTTTTCTACTGTTTGAAATGCTCTAGTAGCAAGTTTTTGTGCTTCTAGAGATCCTATATGTTTAGAATAAAGCTTTCTTATTTCTTTAACATATTTGTGCATTTCGTATTCAGAGTATTTTAAAGATAGCTCTATTTCTTTAAGTCTTCTACTTCTCTTTTTACTTGATTTTTCTTTTAAAAGACTATTATATTCTTCATTTTTCTTTAACCTATCAAGTCTTTTCAAACACTCACTAAGACAAGCATTGTATATAGACTTAGCACTATTAAATTTCTTTTCTAAACTTTTTCTATCTCTCGTTGTTGTCAATAGTTCATATTGAACTACATACGATGATGTCTTCGCTTTCATTTACACACCTTTCTGTTGTTCTATATATTTTTCTACTACATTTCCATTTCATTCCCACGACTAAAGCTAGTGACTTTCTGGGGTTTATTGTAACATAGTTTTTTCCTTTGTTTTCTTATGTGTGTAATATATCGTGAGTATCGGCAGCAGGAATTAATAATACAGCTACGAGATGTACCAGTAAAAAAAAAAAAAAAGAAACCTCACGAAGCGAATCCTTTCGCCCGCCGCAGGCTCCCTCCACTACCTTCAGGTAGTGGAGGGAGCCATTACTAAGCCAGTTGGTCTTTTGCATGTTGATATGAAATATGTAAGCTATCAAGTTATGGGTAGTGAATCGCAGCATTTAAAATTGATTCTACCAAAGGGCGTTGAAGTTTTATTGTTTAATCAAGCAGATTTACTTGAGGATTTAATTAAGCGTGAAGTTTTTGATGTTGAGGGAAGTTTACAAATAAGTGAGTTTATGGGTAATGAACGAGTTCAATTTAACGGTAAAGTCTTATGTTAGATAATAAATTCAAGTTAGATAATAGGTTTAAAGCTTATTTGATATTTTCAAGTGTTATAACCTTATTTTGGTCTATAATGGGCTTTGGAGAGTTTGGCTTAATTTTATGGTTGCATTTTGTGGCTATAAGTTTTTATGTATGTTGTAACAAAAAGCTATTAGTTAAAATTGGTAAAATCGATCCTATTGATATATTTTATCTCTTTTTAACATTTTTTAGTGGTCAAATTTTAGGAATGTTTTTAAATATTACTATAGGAGACCCTAAGTATGATCAACTGCAAGAAATGATGGCTAATAACTTGACGTTCGTTTTAATCGTAACGTTCATTACAGCCCCGTTAGCCGAGGAAGTTATCTTTAGAGGTATAATTTATTCAACACTAAAGAAAACTCTCCCTGTGAGCCTCTCAAGATGTTTACAGGCGATTTTATTTTCACTTTTTCATGGAACGTTGACTCATCTTTGTCCGACATTTATCTTTGCGTTATATCAAGCATATATTTTTGATAAGTATAAGGATTTAAAAGCTAGCATAATATCTCATATTTGCTTTAATATTTGTAGTTTTTTAATACCATGTTTGATGCGTATTCCACTCAACAACGTGTCAGTGATAGCATCAAGTGTTGCTTTTGTGATATTTAGTTTATATCTTCTTTTCAATAAATATAATAATTTGGAATTTTTTGATGATTTAAGTATATTAGAGAGTTTAAGATAAAAAAAAGAGTAGACAATATTGTCTACTCTTTTGTTGTTTCTAGTTGAACTCGAAGTATCCCATAGGATCAACTATTCCGTAGTCGTCACGTGTAAACCAGATACAAGCGTAGTCACCGTTAATAGCTACACCCATATTGGATAATGGTGTGAAACTTCGGTCAATTTCTTCTGGCGTAGGATCCCAACCGTTTTGAGATAAAATTGTGTCATTATGTCCTGGAGAGTTTTTCCATTTTTCTAATGCTCTTTGAGGTGTAATTAAGAAACCATTTACAGCTACTTCATAGCCTGTTTGATCATAGCCAGCGATTTCTTTAGGTTTAATTTTTGTTAATTTATCATGTTTATGGTCTTTTGTATAGACTACTGGAGTCCAATTACCCTTATCAGACCATGAGTGCATATTTCCTTTTATCCCCCTAGAGTCAACTGGAGGGTTAGCCATATCGAAATTCATGTTTAAGTCGTTGACATGAGTTCTAGCAACTTTCATTAATGATTTACTAACTTTTAGTCTTTTCTTACCATGTTGTTCTCTGTAATCATTTACAAGTTTGATTAACTCTTTTTCTTTTGCTGATAATTCTGGACTATCAACGTCTAAAAGTTTATCTTCAACTGGTTTTTCTTCTGGTTTTTCAGAAGGCTTTTCTGGCTCTGTTGGTTTTTCTTCTGGTTTTTTGTCTTCTGGTTTATCAGCAGGTTTGTCTTCTGGTTTAGGATCAACTGGTTTTTCCTCTGGTTTTTGTTCAGATGGTTTAGTTGTATCTCCATCAGAAGGTTTATTTTCTTCTGGTTTAGCAAACGTTGGAATTTCTACTTGAGTTTTTCCACCTACTACAACATAATCTTTGTTTTCAAATACGTTCATAACATATTTTGAATGTTTTGCTCTTTTTGTCAAGATAATACTTCTGTTTTCTCTTTGAGAGAATGGGGAAGCTAATAAGTTATCTGCAAATTGTTCACCATTTACAATAGTGTACTTAGAGTTTTTGATTATGTCAGCTAATCTTTCAGATGTTTCATATCTATCATAACCACTGATTCTGTTGATGTTTGCTTTAGTGTAGGCTTTAAGTTCTTTTTCAACTTTTGGGCTAACTGAAGCTTTACCACCTACGATAAAGATTTCCTTTAAGTTCTTGTTGTTCTTTAAGTAGTTTTTCAAACCGTTAGGCACGTTGTCTTTTTGAGTCAATGCTACATCAGAGCAAAGTTTCTTAGATATTGAAGATGTTACTAAAGCATCTGCAAATTGTTCACCACTAACGATGATTAACTTTTCAGTATTAGTTAAACCCTTTGCGTTTGTTTCGTATCTATCGTTTCCTTCAACTCTTTCAACGTTAAGACTTAATAATTGATTTTCAACAGTTTTGCTTACTGCGTTTTTACCACCAACTATTACAACTTTTTTATGGTTGTTTAGAATAGTATATAAAGTTTTACTATCCATTCTGTCTTTTGCTGTAAAGTAGATTGGGCTATTAGCATTTGCTACTTTTGTTGCTGTGATAGCGTCTGGGAATTTTTGATAATTCATTACCACTGCTGTATCACTTTTTGTTAACTTAGCTAATTCAATAGCTGTGTCAAATCTTGATTGACCTGCGATTCTGTGTTCTTTATCAGCTAAAACATTTAAAGGTGATAACATAGACGCAGTTAATGTTAAAGCTAAAACTGATTTCAAAATTTTCTTGTTCATACTTTTTATTTCTCCTTTTCTATTACTCTAGGTTAATATTATTATATACCAAAATTCATCTAAATTTTCGATATTTCTTTAGAAATATTTTCCTTTATTGTATTCTATATATTTTATTATTTCTTTATAAGCACATAAAATTGTACTCTAGAAATGGCATAACTACTCCCCACGACTAAAGTCGGGGGCTTTCTGGGGGCTTTCTCATAACTACAATAATTTGCCATAATTTTTCCTCCTTTATTTTTGCAATGTATGTAATATATCGTGAATATAGGCAGCAGTAACTAAATCGCATTTCCACTGCTATACCAAAATAAAGAAGAGAGGGGGAAATCCCCCTCTCGTTATAAACCTATTCCTACCACAACTTATGAGGCAATTGGGCTTTTAAACTCTTAATAATTTTTTCTAACTCATCAAAGTTTTTATAACTATCAAATAAATTTTGTTCATAATAAGCTTTAGCATCTTCCAAAGCTTTGATAATTATATCTAATTGAGAATTGTCGTATCTCAATTTATATATTCTCTTACCTTCTTCTAGCTTTTCTCTAATTTCACGCATTTCTTCATAATGCAGGCGATTATCAGCATAAGCACTGACATCAATTCCTGATTCAAGCCCTTCTACAATTTCATCTATTTCGTTTTCTGTAAAGTTAGCCTCAACGTACTTTGAAACATCTATATCATAATCTTCTAATGTTTTTCTGATTATTTTCATTCTGCTCCAATTAAGTTTCGGATTAGCGTATAATCTAACATCAACATCATTTTTTAATCCCTCATGAATTTCTAAAAGTTGTTCATAATCGAAAACCTTTAAATCTAAGTCTTTGATGTCATAGGATAAGTATATATCAAGTATATAAATCTTTTTTAATATTTCACATTTGTGTCTATAATCTCTGATAAAGTCATAATCTTTACCTTCATAATCGTCATTAAGATAAAGTAAAACATTGTTTATTTGCACTATAGTTTCGTCTTCGTACAATTGTAAAATGCATTCTTCAATTTTTTTTCTTAATTCAAGATTAGAAATCTTTTTTATATGAAAACACATATTAAGTAACATATCTTCAACTAATCTTTCATCAAAATCTAACTCTTCTTTAGTTTTTTCATCTAGCATATACAGTATTCGAAAGGGCAAATCATCAAAATTAAGAGCATTTGCAATCTTTTCCGAATCAGTTTTAATCTTTTCGCTAACAAAAGCATAGTTATCAATATGGTATTTACCATATAAAAGTATCTTGTCATTTCTAATTTCTAAGCTTTCTAATTTTAAATTTTTCATCATTTTCTCTCCTTCACCTGTATATAATATACCAGAAAAACCCTGCCGACATATTATAAAATCTTTCTAAAAGTATGTACCAAAAGCTTAGAGAAGCCTATAACAAATTCTCTAAGCTTTCCATAAACATTTTTTAATTGTCTAATAAATTAAATTCAACAAAATTGTCGAAATCTTCAGAGGTCAAAACTATTTCTTCAGCAAAATACAAGTTTCTTGTCTTTTCAATAGCCTCTTGCTCAGACTTTGCTCTAATCTCTACAACTTTACTTAATGTTTCCACAATTTCTATGTTATATTTCATTGTTTACTCTCCTTTATCTTTGCTATGTATGTAATATATCGACAAATCACAAGTAGAATAATTATTAATCATACTACAAGACGTACCATTTTGGGAAAATAGAACAAGGTTTTGGGAAAATAGAACAAGTTTTTAGGAGGATAAAACAAGATTTTGGGAAGATAAAAACAAGGTATTCGAACATCAATTATCCTAAAAATAAAAAACCCTAGGCCTGGTACTCCTAGGGTTTTTCAACTGTACATTAATATCTTTTTGGTTGATTAAATTATATCAACAATTTTGGGTTAAATCAACTAAAATAGATTTTGGGTTAAATCAACTAAAATAGCTTTATCGCAATATCAGCCATCTCTTTGCAATCTGCCATATCTCATGACTACTCCCCACGACTAAAGTCGGGAGGTTCTCTTTTGGCATAGCCGAAGATTGCTTCATTGTATAAATGATCTAGTCTTCTTTAACAGAGAACTCAACAAATCTATATCGTATGATATGCACCTCACTAGCCCAGCCTTAAAAAGACCTGCTATGTGCTTTCGATTTTGTCTTATTTAAGTCGGTGCAGTCAATCCGACTGATTAATTAATTTATGCGATTAACCAACGCATTTCTTTTGTTTCTTTTAGTCTATTGATTTCTATATTGTGCAAGTTAACAAACTTGTCATATTTTTCATTGCACAAATTAATATCTAAAGATTTTAAATCATCATTAACATTTTGAATTAAATTTACCATCTAAAAACATTGAATTATCTTTAATTTCTACTCTTTCTAATTTTAAATTTTTCATAATTTTCTCTCCTTTATCTTCTTTATGTATGTAATATATCGGTATTATCGGCAGCAGTAAGTTGTTAGATTATCTAATAGATGTACCAAAATAAAGAAGAGAGGGGATTTCTCCCCCTCTCTGTTATAAATCTATTTGATAATAGTTAAAAGCATGGATCTTATTTGATTAGTTAGCAAATTGTTGATATAATATAGTTAACCAAAAAGTCATTAAAAAAATCGAACAAAAACCCTAGGACTGGTACTCCTAGGGTTTTTTCAACTGTACTTTAACATCTTTTTGGCTGATTAGATTATATCATAATCTGACTACTCCTCACAACTAAAGGCGGTGCTTTTCTGGGGATTTATTGTCAGTTCCATTTTCAACATTTCCTAAACTACTTTTTTCTAAATTAAAACGTTCTTTTTCGAGTTTTCTTCGAATCTCAAACATTTCGTCAGCACAAATGTTATTATCCGCATAAACGCTTACATCAATTCCTGATATAAGTCCTTCTCTGATTTCGTATAGTTGGTCTTCTGAAAAACCAACACCCACATATTTTGAAATGTCTATATTCCAATCTTCTAGGCCTTCCCTAATCATTCTCATTTCCTCCGCAGTGTATTTAATATCGGCATATTTACTTATATCAATCCAGTTTTTTAATCCTGTGTGAATTTCAACAATTTGTTCGTAATTGAATGTATTTAAATCAATATCGGGTAAATTGTCAAACGATATATATATGTCAAGAATATAAATATCTTTTAATATCTCGCATTTTTCCCAATAACTTTTACAACTATCGAAATCTTTGCCTTCATAATCATCTTCAACATAAAGCAATACATTGTTAATTTGTCTGATTTGCATTATGTTCCCGTCTTCATATAATTTTAAAATAGCTTTTTTAATTTCTTTTTTTAATCCAACATCAGAATCGTTATTTTTATTGAACAAAATCTCACACATTAATTTTTCCATTTTCCTGTCATCTAAATCTAACTTGTCAAAAGTTTCCTCATCTAAGATATTTTCAAGAATGTAATAAACTGCTCCCGCCAATAAATTGTTATCAAGTTTTTGAAGAGCAACCATAATTTTTTCAGAATCGCTTTCAAGTTTTTTATTAATAAAAGCATAATTTCCGATGTGTTCACGTCTATTCAACCAAATCGCATTATCAATTAATTCAATATTTTTTAACTCTAAATTTTTCATTGTTTTCTCTCCTTTAACTATATATATATAATATCAAATATGTAGTGAACTACTCGGCAATTGAATTACCGAGGATTCTCGCTCAATATCCTAAAAGCTTGGAGAAGATTAACAAATTCTCCAAGCTTTATAAAAATCTTTTTTAATCATCTTGCAAATTGAACTCAACCAAATTGTCGAAATCATCGGAATCCAACACTATATCTTCGTTGAAATACATTTCTTCTACTTTTCTTATCGCTTCTTCTTCAGTTTTTGCTTCAATTTCTACAACCTTTCTTAATGTTTCTACAATTTCTACGTTATATTTCATAATTATCTCTCCTTTATTTGCTGTTTTCTTATGTATGTAAAATATCGGTGTAACGAGCGAAAACAACAATTTAATATTTCTAGCCTATGTACCAAAGCAGAAGAGAAGGGAACACATCCGCCTACTCTTCTATATTTTACAAATTTACTTCATCTAATTCAATTTCGTTGAAATGCAAATAATCTATTTCTTGGGTAACTAATTTATCGAACAAATCAAATTTATCGCTCACATCACCGCATAAAGATAAAAGCTCTTCATCGGATTTCACAGTTTGTTCGCAAACATCGGCTATTGTTTCCAAATCTTTAGTTATTATAATCCTTGAGGAAACATTAAGTGTTCTAGTACTTCTCCATTCATCACACCAATACAATTCGTATAGTTTCATAATCAGCTCTCCTTTATTTTTTATTCTTCTTATGTATGTAATATATCGGTATAACGGACAAACACAACAATTTAATATTTCTAATTCATGCACCAAAACAGAAGAGAGAAGAAATTTTCTCTCTTCTGTTTATAATTATTTAGACATGTTAACTCTTGTTTCTTCCATTTCAAACGCCCAAAATTCAGGTATAGCGTAAATGCTTACGTCAAGTCCTTCTTCTAGTCCTAGTCGGAGTTGTTCCATTTGTGATGAAGAAAATATAGGCTTTGCGTAAATACTAACATCAATTCCTTTTTCTAATCCTAATCTAATTTCTTTCATTTGCCAGCCATCATACTCATGCTTAGCATATACACTAATATCAACATTATGTTCTAACCCTAGTCGAATTTCTTCCATTTGCCACCAATCAAACTCTGGCTTTGCATACCAACTAACATCAACACCATTTTCAAGCCCTAGCCTTATTTGTTTCATTTGCTCACGATTAAACTCTGGCTTTGCATAAATTTTAACTTCTGATTTACTAAGTCCGTCTTCAATCCCATATATAATTTGCATTACTTGAGCTATACCAAACTTCGGATTTGCAAACTCGCTAATATCTATGCCGTGTTTTTTTCCTAAATTGATTTGTTTAATCTTATCCATAATCTACTCCCCTTTATTCTTGTTATATATATAATATATCGACAAATCACAAGTAGATTAATTATTAACCATACTCATAACTGTACCATAAGGTTTAGAAAAGGCATAAACAAGCCCTTTCTAAAATCTTATCAAAGTTGGTTTAATACCACATTCTATAAGCATTTTATTATATTTAGGCAACTTTTTGTTGTATTCCTCAACGTTTCTAGGAAATAATTGCGTAGTTTCTAGTAAAAAGTTTCCAAAATTTTCTCCAATGTAGCTTATTCCTCCATTAGCACTTTCATCGTCTTGCAAAACTTGGTGGAAGATTTGGTTAAGTTTTTGTATATCGTTTTTCATAAATGTTCTCCTAATCAGTTATCGTTATTATTGGTTCAATGTCTGAATTAATGATTATCTCGTTGATATCACGCTTGATATAGTCCAAACACCATTTTGTTAGTTTTTCATCATCGTACTCGCTCAAATCTAAGTCATAAGTGTACTCCAAATAATCCTTGTCTAAAATCAACTCTGTAATAAGTTTAATTGATACCTCTTTCATAGTTTACTCTCCTTTATCTCTTTGATATGTATGTAATATAGCGTAATTATTGAGGGTGCGAACTAGTTATTCTATCTAGCTAATGTACCAATAAAAAAAAGAGAAGAAATAAATCTTCTCTTAATTTCACTTATTCTACTGGAACTAGTTCGTATTTTTCGATTTCTTCTTCTGTCAGTTTTCTCGAATATTCGATTATGTCGTAGTATTTATCACTAGATTTGTCCGACAATCCCAATAATCCGTCTTTTGGTTGACAACCCAGAGAAAACCCACGTACTTTCATTCCATACATATATTTCATGACCTACTCTCCTTTATCTCTTTGTTATATGTAATATATCGACAAATGACAAGTAGACTAATTATATGTAGCACTATATGATGTACCGACACTCGCCATTGCGAGAAAAAATAAAGGATAAAAATATTCTTGGACTACACTCGCTATTTGCGAGAAAATACTCTTAAATATAAAGAAACACACTTGCCATTGCGAGAAACTTATCTTGATAATCCTCATACATAGGAACACCCCCGCTATTGCTGGGAAAAATTGTGCTGTTTTAGGGCCTCCAGTATCTTCCCTAGGAACACCCCCGCATGTGCGGGTAAAACTCAACACCGTTGTTGTTATTTACATTATTAACAGAAACACCCCTGCACTTGCGGGTAAAACTGTGGACAAAATCTGTAACATAACAATCCTATAGAAACACCCCCGCATGTGCGGGTAAAACATTGTTAATGTTAATGCTTTGGGAACACACCTGCTATTGCAAGAAAACTTAGGATTATTTAATATTTTCTCAATAACCTCTGGAACACCCCTGCTATTGCTGGTAAAATAAGTATTTATTACGAAAAGTTCATAGATAAAAAGGAACACCCCCGCATGTGCGGGTAAAACTTATTCGATTCTTCATTTTTTTAGTTCTCTTAGGAACACCCCCGCTTTTGCGGGTAAAACTTATTGTTGAAATTATCTTTGTTTTTAGAGTTAGAAATACCCCCGCATGTGCGGGTAACATGCTGTGTCAAATGCAAAAGAAGATGTTTTAAATAGGAACACCCCCGCATGTGCGGGTAAAACATAAAGTTATAATTATAATCTTTTTTTATAACAGGAACACCCCCGCTTGTGCGGGTAAAATCATAGATACTTTTTTCGCTCCTTGAAATAATCAGAAACACCCCCGCTTGTGCGGGTAAACAAAGATAATAAAGATTACGAGTTTGTTTTTATCCCATATAGAGGGAAACACTCGCTTATTGCGAGAAACAATTTTTTGGACACTTCCAATCGTCACACACCTGCTATTGCAAGAAAGCTAGTTTAGATCGCCTCTTTTTCTTTTATATCCAAAGCACTTATACGCACCCTCTTTGGACTTATATCCATATCCTTGAGCATCGTCTAAAATCTCGCCTGTTTCTATGTCTACTATAACATATCTGTCATGACCATGTTTGCTTTTTTTAGTCAACTCAGAATCAACAATTGCCTTGTAATTATTAATCATAAATTATCTCCTTTCAGCTATTGGCAAAATTGTCATAAGCCCATATCCATAAGCTTTTCTTTTGCCAAAACCATTAATTAAAATTTCTTTAAATTTATCCACATCTTTAACAGCTAAAACACCCTCAACTACAGCTTTGTTGACAGGAGCTTTTTGATTATCTTTAACTAACTTATCATAACCTGATTGAATTAGCGTACATTCCAAAACTTCAAAACCGTTTTTTTCGCTTCTGTCAATAAGATATTTTATCTTGTCTTCATCATTTCTACAGATAAAATTATCACCTCTTTTTGAATTTCTAACATATACAGAACTAACGGGATTATATTTTATTTTAAATCGATATAGTTTATTCTCACTAATATCGTCTAAAAATTGATCGTAGTTGGTTATTTTAGCAGTTCCTTTAATACCGTTTCTTTCAAACATTTCGATATCCGGTTTTTGTTCTGATAGCATTACTAGATAATTTTTGTTATTAAAACTATCCAATCTCCACAACTTTCTAGTTCTTATGTTTTCTTTAAATTCATTGGGGAAGGATTCTTCAACCCATTTATGAAAATATTGTAAATTAGTATACACATAATTTCTGTAATTTTGATTATCTTTAAGCATTACTCTTGAAAGATACATTTACTCACCCACCTTTGTTACATATCTATATTCGAATCTACTTGAAAAATCACGTTTTGTATTCTCAAAAGACTCTGTTAAATCACGTCTTATTAGCTTTTCTTTACTACCAGTATCTATATAATCACTGAATATTGATAACTCTACACTATCTTTTTTAATGCTTTTCTTATACCATTTAGAGGCTAACCATTCATAATCTTTGATTATCTCAAGCTCATTTCCGTCAAATTTTCCTATTAAGTAATCAGCATTTATCGGGTTTGATTTTCTGCCTAGAAATAGTTGGTATGCAGGGCTTTCTAAAGCGTTGTATACATCTTCCATTAACGTTTCATCATCACTCGATAATGCTATAAGAAACTTAGCATCCTGGATATAATACTTTTGTATTAAATTACTCTTAACAAAGTAATTAGGGTCATTAGGCATATATTTAGGGTTGTATTCCATAGCTATTTGAAAATCACGAATCAAACTACCTTTTTGATCTATTCTAACGGAGAAATTTAAAGAGTTTAACCTCTTGATGCTTTCTGTATCGGTTTTTTTATAGCCAAAAGCCGCTGCTACTAGCCCAATAACAGCACTTTTTGTTGGATAATATTCAGTATTTCTTATCTCATAATTTGCTAAGCCTCCCCATGATTGAAGAGGACTAGCAAACTTTAACAAAATAACACTCACAATTAATCACCTAAATTATCTTTTAAAAAATTAGCTACATTTTCGGCTAAGTTGTTTAAATTATCAGCTTCATTGCCAAACTCATTTAAACACTCAATATCATCAAAAGAAATAAAAGAGCTTAATAAAGGCTTGTCATAGAATTTATTAAGCTTTTTATGTTCATCAGAAAGCTTTTCTATAGATTTTTTAGTATATCCAGAATTAGACACTACAGGTTCTTCAAAAGCAGAAACTAAGTTCATTGGTCTATCTGAACGAATATCGATTGATAAAAAGCTAGGCAAAGTTTGATTTGCATAAGAATTTATCTTTCCTGATGGCATTGATAAACAGAAAGCCTTTATAAAAAGCTTAATAGAATTAATTAATGTTTCTTTGTCGTGAATTTGTTCAAACAAGTCGTGAATTGCAATATTTGAATATCTGTATAATGTTGAGGCGTTAAAATTAGAATTACCAATCATTGCAGCTCCTGGATCTTTCGTATATTCATCAACTGCCGTAAAATAGTCTACTTCAGAATTAACCTCATGAGTTGATATAGCATGTGCTACTTGACAACTTGCCTCTACATTTAAGTTTTTAGAAGAAGCAACCATTCTACCGAATAATGCTATATCTATAGACATATTGTTTTTAATACTGTCTATAATATCGGGTTTTGGAACATCACCTTTTACTGCTGCTTGTGCTAATTCTAAAGCTTGTTTATCCGAGATAAAAAACAAAGATTCTAGGACTAAAGTCTTTTCTCCTTCATCATCAACATCTTTGAGTTTTGTTGAAATTCCAGCTGACTTTAATACCTTTCCAGCCTTTTTAATAGCCTCTTCTCTAGGAATTGAGCTATCAATTTCTAGCATTTTATCAGCTATATAATCAGGTAATTTCAATGTTCTAACTCCTAAGTTCTGAATCTCGCTATTTTCATAAAAATATTCTCTGATAGCTCTTTTCCATGATTGAGAACTAACTCTTGATCTATTCACTCCCCCGTATAGTGCTGATTTTGGGTTTCCAAATTCATCTCTATTCACATTTGATGGTGGTAGTACTTGTAGTGCGTGTATGTCTAAATATAATTTATTCTTCATTTTCTTTTTCCTCTTTTCTTTTAAAATCAATGTATTTTACTAGGTTTGCGTACATTTCTAAACAATCTTTTCTAGCTGAAAATTCTTTTATTTGGTGTAATGCAAACATTTTAAAATCTTTTCTAAAATCTTCTAATTCAATATCAGCTGAGAGTTCTCTATCTACATAGAAATATAGAGGTTCTAACTTTTTCTCAATGTAACCTTTAGAAGATTTATCGTCATATCTATTTAATTGTGCAATTTTATATAAGAAATTATTGTAATTTTGAACAACAGTATAACAATATTCTAAAGTTTTATATAAATCAGAATCCTTGTTAAGAAGGTCTAATACATTTACATTAAAACTACTGAAAATTTCCTCTTTTGGAACATATGATAATGCGTTTCCATCATCTATCAATGTTACCATGTCTATTTTAATATCTTTTAAATCAATATTTTCAGAATACTTTAATAAGTTTTCAAGAATAACGGGTGTTTCGTACAGCCCCTTACTGATCAAGAATAAAATTTGCCACAAACTGTAGCTATTTCTAACCTTTATCGTATTATAAATATCTTCTTTTTCCTTATATCTCAAAATAGCCATACTTTCCAATTTAATAGGCTCTATTAAAGATAATTTACACACATCTAAGCTATTGTTTGATATTCTAATAGCTCTTGAATAAGTATTATACAATTCTGCTAAATTATCTGGAACATAACCTTTAATATTCTTAGTAATAATCTTATTTGACGATTCTTCCCAACAAGGTTTTTGAGAATTTCCTACAAACTCTTTAACCGGGTGTACTAAAACAAGATTTAGCATTAGTGTTTCAAACACGTTACTGCCCCTTAAACTCATTGTAGTAATCTTATATAGCCAACCGTATGACTTTTTGCTTACACCGTCAAAAACAGCCTTATCTGACGTATTAGAATAGTTTTGATATGTTATAATCCATCTAGCAAGTTCTGAATCTGACATTTTATTCTTTGCCTTTTCATCGTTAACGTTGAACATTCTTAAAGAATTTGATTCATAAAATTTACCGTTTATCTTTTTAAAAGGGATATTAGATGGTTTTGCATTTTGCTTACCCATCGATATAACATTAAAATCTTCCCATATATTACTACTTACTTGATAAAACGGATACTCGTCATCATATAAATAAAATCTATCGTGATATTTATTTAAATAAATTTCTACAATCTTTGGGAAAGATTTCATTTCCAATAAATTAATCCACGCTTTATTCAAATCATTAACATAATCTTCAATAACATTTGGATCTATTTCAGTTTTCTGCTTAAACATATCATTTAGTCCAAAATATCCATACTCTTCCCCATTCTCATCAAATCTTGAGAATACCGTTTGAAGAATAGATAACAAAAATCTTGTTATTGAAATTGTCTGAACTTCAGTATCACCTGCTATACTAATGTACTTAGAGGCATTTTTAAATAGCTCCAGAATTGAAACATTTAAGTTATTACAATCATTGTCAATTACAGGAATCCATTTTTCATCTAATAAATTAAATTCACTCAACTACTACTCCTTTCAAAAATTCGGGTATAACATAATTAGGAGGAACTAATGAAAAAAATATTATTATTCATATCCATAATTACATTTCTAATCCCTATATCTATAATCACAAACTCTGAACTTCAAAGCTATCGTAAAAAAAACAATACAAAAGTTGTATCAGAATCTATGAATAAAACACTTAATTCAAATGAGAAATCATCACAAGATAAAATATTCGAATTAAGAAAAAAACTAAACAACGAAAATGTCATCGGAAGAATCGAAAATAAGGCTTTAAATATAGACGAAATCATCGTAAAATCTAAAGATGACACTTACTGGCTTAACCACGATATTAATAACAAAAAGAACAAATATGGAACCATATTTCTAGACCGTTACAATCGCAGTGATTTTAGTGATTGGAACAACAATCTGTTCGGTCATAAAATGCTAGATGATAAGATGTTTTCAAATCTTACTAAGCTACAAAACCAAAAATACACTACTAATCTACAATCTAGTAATAAAGATATATTTACAATAACATCGATACAAGGTATTGAACGTTATAAAATAATTTCTATTAAGCGTATTAAAAAGCTTGATAGAAACTTTTATAAAACGCAAGAAGATCGTGACTGGTTAATTAATTTGATAAATACATCAGATATAGTAGTCAATAAACCAAAAGAGGCTATCGAAAAATACGTCATTTTATCGACCTGCGTTAATCCTAGTGCTGATGATAATTTAAGGCAAATTGTTCTTTTGCAAAAAATATCAGAATAAAAGAATGTGGTATCTTTATTAATTATTATACCACATTCTTTTTATCACTTAAATATAAATTGATTTTTGCGATATACATTCACTGGTTCTAATAAAACCTTGAATATAACGACTTATTCCAACCTTACCTTTATGTGAGTATGGATAAAACTTAATTACTATCTCACCCGTATCTCCAGAAGAAATTCTTTCGTTTGGATCTAGTAGCTTACCCTCTTTATCTCTTAGTACAACTGAAAGTTTTCCTGTTTCGTCATTACCTACTTTAACATTTCTTATCATTAGTTTATTTTGTGCTAAAGATTGACAAAACTCTTTGTTATCATCTTTTTGATTAGCAACAAAAGAATTAACGTCTATAAATAAGGATTCATTGGTCTTTTTCTTTATCATATCCATTGTTGTATTCTTTGGATATATCCCCTTTTTAATACCGTAGTCAAAAGCATTTAGATATGCTTTATTTATTTCGTTAACAATATCTTTATCATTAGGAATTAACACTAATGTTGATAAGCCTTCATCTACATCTGGATTATAATTTGATATATTCAAGTTTGGATATAACAAAACTACATCTTTAATTCTAACAGCTGAAGATATCGCTATCGCCTTTTTATCTCGCATTAAGTGTAATGTTTTACAATCATTTTCACTATCTTGATTAAACATTCCTTCAATCTTTTTAACTCTGTTATTCAGAGTTGCTAAAAACATTCTTAAATCTTGGCTTACTTCTGTCATAATTTACACTCCTTTTTTAATTTTTGTTTTCTTATGTATGTAATATATCGACAAATCACAAGTAGATTAATTATTAATCACACTATAAGTTGTACCAACATATTAGAAATGGCAAACGAAATTGTCACCCCCTTTGCTCTAAACGAACTCTAGCTCTCTTTGTATAAATCGCACCCAACGATCTATTTAATCTTTTAGCCAAATCTCTATCCAGCCCATCGAAACCCATTAACAGACGAATTTCTTCATCACTCCAAGACTTTGGAGGCTTCCCTGCCCCATATCTATCTCTGTGTCTTTGTTGTTGCCTACGCTTCGCTGCTCTATACTTGTCTAGATTTTTATACTTATCCTTGCACTTCACAAAATCACCTCAACCATTACCACATATCTACAAACCACAAGTGTATTAAACACAAATCACATTTTAATAAAAAGAAAGGAAGTGGCATTACGCCACTCCTCTATTTTTCTCTAAAAAGGCATTTCACTATCGTTATTTACGACCGCATTACCCATTCCAAAATCGTCTGGGCTATTTTGTTGTTTACCACCCTCGTTATGTTGGTTATTGCTATCAATAAATTCAAATTGTTCAACAATAACTTCAGTTGTATAAACCTTTTGACCTTCTTTGTTGTCGTATGAACCTGTTTGGATTCTTCCGTTAATCAAAACTCTCATACCTTTAGATACATATTGTGCCAATACCTCCGCTTGTTTTCCGAAAATAACACAACTAATAAAATCAGCTGTAGGTTGATTGTTCGCCTCTGCCTCTTGTCTTTTTTCTTTAGTTAATCTCCTATTAACAGCAACCGTAAATCTACCGATCGCCATTTGCGATTGGTTGTATCTAAGTTCTACATCTTTTGTTAATCTTCCCATTAAAACTACATTATTCATAATTTTCTCCTTTTTCTTTGTGATATATCCACAAGTGATAAATCCACAAATAATTAATCATTGTATCACTTGTCAATTAAAGCCTTAATGTTTCTATATTTACTTGTTATATGTGACACATGTACAAATAATAACACCACAAGTAACTAATCACATATTACATTCTTATTACTATATTTTTCAACAACATCATAAATATCATCTATCGTGAAACAGTCATAACTATCCATCTCGATATCATCTAAGTTTTCATCAATTATATCACTTGCAACTTGTTCATCATTATCACGATAAATTAATGACAATACACATTCTCTGAAAAAAGCATAATCCACAAGTGTACAAAGGTCGGAAACTATATTAGTATAATCGGAAAACATAGCAACGCCATCTCCAGCATAATCAAAAACATAACCCACAAAAGCCTCTGAACAAAAATGTTCTCGAAACTCTGGAAAATATTTTGTAAAATATTCCAAATTATTCTTATAAAAATGTTCAATAATCTTTTCGCAAATATCACTTTCCATGATGTACGAGTTGATTTTACATTGATATTCTTCATCATTGAAAGATTCGCCTGAATATTGTTTCGAAAACTCTATATAATCATTTTTTGAAAAGGGGATAGGGCAAGAAAAATCTTCTTTCATATCTTTCAAAACCATTTTTGTATTTTTTACGTTAACCTTCATAATTTACTCTCCTTTATTACTTTGTTATATGTAATATATCGACAAGTGACAACACCACAAATTATTGATACACCTACGACATGTACCCACATAAAAAACCCTGCTATGAGGCAGGGGAGTAGGGGCTATATTTCATCAGATACTAAGCGTTCTTTGTACTCATCTAAAACATCGATAAACTCTATAAGAGTTTGTTTATCGAAAATATCTTTATCGGTTAAATAATCCCAGAAACATTTACTTATCCAATCGTCTTGAATCCATTTGAAATCATCATAAAAGCTGTCAAGCAAATTTTCAACATCATATATATTTTCCGTATCTTTTAAATCCTGTTGAAATTCTGATATTCTATCTAAAAAACCATTTCGAGCTTTTTTAATTCTTAATTCATCCCAAAACGGATCTTGAAAATCTTCTAACCAACGTTCACCGAATTTGTTATTTAACTCAATAACTTTAGATAAACTTCCATTAGCTTTTTGTATGGCTAACGAATAATCCATACTATCAAGTATATCTCGTTTCTCACGCACCAAATCTCTCAGCTGGTCTAGTGACATATTGTTTAATTCTTTTACAGTCTTTAAATAATCTTTTTCTAATTCTTGCAATAATTTTTCTTCATTCATAATTTTCTCTCCTTTATCTTTGTTATATATGTAATATATCGACAAGTGATAATACCACAAATTATTGGTACACCTGTGATATGTACCCAAACAAACACCCCAAACAAAAAGATTGCCTGGGGAATAGATCGATTATACTATATTTTATTTTGAATTTCGGCAGTATATCCACTAATATACCCAAGTTCTATCACTTTATTATTGTTAGCAAAATTAGCATTTCTTATATTACAATTTTTGTTTAATTTAGATATATAATCGATAGCCTCTTTAGGAACAGATAACACCAATCCTTGTTCTTGCTGTATTGTTTCTTTTTGCTTTTCTAATAATTCTAGCAAACCTTCGCAAAATCCAATGCCATAATCGTTCTTTAACGCATTTAATGTTTTATTATTTATGTTTAATTGAGTTTTAATTTCCTTTGCCCATTGATCTACATTAGATTTTATAAACCCAATTACTTTTTCCAGTATGTTACAATCTGTATCTCTTCCAATGATTTTTATATATTTTTTTGAACTTTTTCCATAGCGACAAACACAAACTTTACATAGGTATAAGTCTGAAATCATTTCAATTCCTTGTGCTAGATAAGTATTTTTATAATTTGTGAAGTAGTATTTGGTTTTTAATTCTATCACTATAGACTTGTGATTTTCGTTTATTTCTTCAGCTGATATATCATATCGAAGCATTAACTCTTGTGCTTTTAACAATGCAAGTTTTGCTTCATTCTCGTTTTGACTTTGAGATAACGATAGCAGCTTTTTTATTTTATCTTTTATATCATTATTCACGCTTACATCTCCTTTATTTTTGTTATATGTGATATATAGACAAGTGACAACACCACAAATAACCAATTAACTTGTAGTATCTAATTCCTTAATTCAGTAGGGAATAGTGTTATAGCTGTTGTGTCTCATATCCATGAGAAATTAAGATTTGATTGAACTTATTAACACGTCTTATATATTTCTTTTCTGAAAACAAGCGAAAAGCACAATAATCAATACAATCTATCTCTGAATCTAATCTATTGCCATTAATCCCGACAGGATAAAAATCCTTATCGGTCTCAATGAACTTTTCAGAAAATTCTATAATTGTTTGTGGAGCTTCTTCCAAAACTTTTGCATAATCCCAATCAAAATTATGCAAATATTCTTCGTAAGCTTTAAGCACTTCTTTTTCGAGTAGCGTTCTAAATTCTAATGATGTTATAACAGCACCACTATTAACATTCTTCCACTTTGTTCTTTTCATGTTTTTCTCTCCTTTTTTCTTTGTTATATGTAATATGCCGACAAGTGACAACGCCACAAATAATTAATACACCTGTGACTTGTACCCAAACAAAAACCCCCACAAAGATCCAATGTGGGGGAGTGTATCGCATTAAAGGCTATGCATTAACAAAAGGTAATCCGAAATCTGGCATGTTCTATAACATATTCTTCGCCATCTTCGTTTTCTTCAGTATATCTTGTATCTACTTCGACAGGATTATTGTGATAAAACTCATTAAGTGCATGAACCCAATATTCCATAATAACTTCTTCATCTGGATCTTCTAACCAATCACTTCTTTCGTATGTTTGAGTATAAACCGTATCATCATCTTCGCTCCAATTATCATCAGCAAAGTGGGATTCGCCATCTTCATTGATTTCAAGTCTAACCGTTTCGTGTTCAGGTTCTCCATCACTATCAACCTCTCTAAACATGTCCAACAAATCTTGACCACTAACCTCTACCTCAAAATCTTTGTAAACATCTCTTGTCATTTTCAATCTCCTTTATTTTTATAAATATCACGTCAAAAAATCCACTACCTTTAGGTAGCGGGCAGTTCCTAGTAATCTTCTAGTTCTTCTCGTAGTTCATAATCTTCTAGTAGTTTGCAATAAGCGTTTTCAAAATCTTCCTTCCAAGAATCGAGTGATTCTCTCGCAAACTCATCTACACCCTTGTCTATATCTTCATTTTCAGCATAAAATAAAAATTCTTTATAATCGTTGGCAAAGTCATTATAAAAATCCTCAATATCTTCATATTCATCTAATTCTTCTTTGTGTTCTTCTTCAAATTCTTTTCGTAATTCTTTTACATCTTCTTCACATGCATAATCTTCAAGTTCATCGTAAGTATAAACTTCACCTAACCATGGTTCGCCACCATTTACTTTCCAATTAAATATAGCTTTATTTATATTATAGTAAGCATTTCCAAAATCACAAGATGGCATTGCATCGATATCGCCAGTCTCGATATCAACATATATTGTGTAATCAATACTAGCAGTCGCCTGTAAATATAAATATAAATCTTCGAGACCTTCATCGTATGGCTTACCATTAACTGTGTATTCTTTTATTTTTTCGTATGGTTTTAGTTCGTTTGTCATTTTAAAATTCCCCCTTGACTACAATTCTTCGTATATTAGATAACCTTTATAATCATCTATCACTTCTATAAAACCTATTAAAGCCTCTTTATCAAATATTTCTTCATTTGAAAGATTATCCCACAATGTCTTTTCTATCCAATTTTCTTGAATCATTTTGAAATCATCATAGAAAACATCAAGCAAGTCTTAAATAATTGATTTTTGTATAGCATTTTTTCTCCTTTTGTTATTTCAATAATGCCAATATGTTTTTTTTGTCTTTTCGTCTATTATATTTTCATAGAATACATAACTTTTTGCAGAAGCATTTTCGTATATTACTTTGCCTTCTTTTTTCACTTATTATTTTTCTTGTTGATATTCAACAAATTCATATAATTTGTAATATATATAATCGATATTATAAAATCTGTCTTTTTGAATATCTTTATGTTTTCCACTAGATTCATCATCATAGGCTATATAAGTTACTTGATGATTTCCTATTTTATTATCACCGATATAAGTTTTTACTGTTGTGTTGTATTCGTTGAAAAACTCTTTACCGTCAAAAATTATTTCTTTTTTAATCAGTATGTTTATTTTTCTTTTGATATTTTTGTTATCTTTATAAAAAACGTCATATTCTACAGTATATTCAACATTAGGGTATTCTGGAATAAAGTTGATAAAGTATTTGATACTTTCTATTATGTTGCTGTCTGCGATTTCATAAACTTTTTTTATATGTTTTATCATGTTTTTTTCCTTTTCTTATAATCTTATTTTTTACTTATTATTTTTATTTATTATTTTTAAAAATCCCCACGACTTTAGTCGAGGGGTAGTTGACACTCTCCTTTATCATTGCTATGTATGTAATATAGCAACAAGTAACAACACCACAAATAATTAATACACCCAGAATATGTACCCACATAAAAGCCCCTGCCAGATAATAGCAGGGGAGAGAACTAACAATATACTGACATTATATGACTTTTTATATTCATTGCGATTACAAATGCTAAATTGATTGGAACTGCATTTCCTATCATCTTATATCCATCATTCACATCTTTATAGTAGAAAATAAAATCATCGGGAAATCCCTGAATTCTAGCACATTCTCTTACTGTCAATCTTCTATACAGTTTTTCCTTACCTGGTACAAATATATGTTTATCCTTACTAATTTTAAGCATTTTAGGGGCTTGTGGGTGCAATTGACATTGTCTTCCAGAAGCTTGAATTGTAAAGGCCGGCTCATTCCACGACCTAACACGATTTCTACTCATAAATATAGGGGAATAAGAACCAGTAAAGTATTCGTGATTTGTAACCTTACAATTATCACCATTAGTCTTGTTTCTATTCAAAGAAGGTATTGCTGTATCTTTCAAATCATATATAGCATCTTTCAGGGTAGGCTTATAATTGAATTTTTTTGGAGGATTATCAAAACATATGTTTAAATCTTTTCTGAAGCCAACATAAAAAATTCTTTTTCTATCTTGAGCAACACCATAATCAGAAGCGTTTAATAAGTGTATAAAAACATCATATCCAGCTTTGTTAAATTGTGAAATTATACTTTGAACAGCTTTATTATGTCTTTTTGCCATCATTCCTTTTACATTTTCCGCAAGAAAAAATTTAGGACTTTTATCTCGTAAAATCCTTATATATTCATAAAACAACTGCCCTCTTGGATCCTCTATCCCTTTTAGAGAACCGGCTTCACTCCAAGACTGACAAGGAGGGCCGCCTATTAAACCGTCACAATCTGGAAGTTCATTAGACCTCACATTAGTTATATCATCTTTAATCAGCCTTGTTTCATAATTCTTTTCATAGGTTTCCCATATTCTTTTGTCATATTCATTAGCCACTAAAACATTAAATCCCGCTTTAATAAAGCCTAAATCTAATCCACCAGCACCAGAAAATAAACTTATAAGATCCATTTAATCCCTTTCTTATTATTCTCCTTTGTTTCTTTGTTATATGTAATATATCAACAAGTGACAACACCACAAATAAGTAACCAACCTAGAACATGTAACAAAACCCCATGTTATGGGGCAGGGGAATAATCAATTCTTAAGGCAATTAAGATTTGTTTTTTTTGCTCAATCAACTTAGCTAATTTATCATATTCAGATTTGTTAGATACGTCAGAGCAATTTGAATTCATATTCATTGCTTTGTCTATTTTTTGAGATACTTCATCTAACATTGAAGCAAGCATAAACCCATCTTTATTAAACTTTACGCCTAAGATATCATCACGTTTTAACAAATAAGCATCTTCTTCGGATTCAGAATATATAAATTCCGAATTTTGATTATCTACAATGTTTTGATTTCTATTGCAAATCATCTTAAGATCTCTATAATTAAGTTTTAGATAAATTCCATTAAGATTTGTTTTAAGTTTTACTAAACAGTTAAAATGGATTAGATCAGCTTTATAATTGATTATGTTAAAATTTTCCGAAATTAATTTCTTTGTATCTTCCATAATATTCCTCCTATATTCCTATCTATTTGTGCTTCCAAATCCACCAGCACCTCTTTCAGTTTCGCTTAGTTCGTTTAATGTATCTACTTTTTGCAAATCAACTGAAGTATATGGTACTATAATCATTTGTGCGACATACTCACCGTCTTCGATAGCGATATTTTCATTACCATAGTTAAAGAATTTAAGCTTAATCGCACCACGATAGTCAGAATCGATAATCCCTACGGTATTTTGTAGTGCTAAATGTTTTTTAGTTCCAATAGATGAACGGGGAACGACCATTCCGAAGCAACCTTGTGGTATTTCTACGTGAATTTTCGTATTGATATCTACATATTCTTTAGCCTTTACTGTTGTTTTTTCGTCTAAACAGGCTGGAAGATCAATTCCTGCACTGTCCTTTGTTCCTACTTTTAAGTTGTGTTTTTCTGTGAAATATTTCATAATTTATTCTCCTATTTTTGTTTCAAATTTTTATCTAACATTTCAAAAATATGTTCGAATATTTTGACAATGTCGTCTATTTCGTCTGTCGTACTGTGATAACTCATAAAGTGTTGTCCTAAGCGGTTAATACCTATTTGAAGGTAATTATCATCATCTAAAGATAGTATTTTTGTTGTTACGTTGTCTTTTTCAATAGAATTTATAACTAATTTATCGTCTTTTTCAGAAAATGCGTTCATTAGACTTTCGACTATATTGATTAGGTCTGAAGCGTGTTCGGGAGTTATGCACACATCACAATTTGATGATAATTCTATCAGTTCCATAATGTCATATTCGTCACGATTGTTATAAACTTTATTATATTCTTTAAAATAAACATTATACTCAGGCAAATTGCTATAGTCATTATAATCTGACATTATGTTTATAAAATTAAAATAGGTTTTAAGTTTATCTTTATCGTAATTTTTTGAATTGATGACAATTGGGAAAAATGATATATCATCTAAAAATTCATTGTCTGTGAAACCTAAAATGCAGTCATTATAAGAGAAGATAGAAATATTATCTATTTTCTCTATATTTAGATTTGTTTTTTCTAATTTCATAAAATTTTTACCTTTCTTTTAGTTTTTCCAATTTTTTAATTTTTTATCGAGTTTTTCTTGATATTCTTTACTTACATTACCGAATAAATTCGACACATCAAGAGTTTTAAAATTTGACTTTTGATAAAATTCACTTTGATTAATGTTAATTTTAGAAGTATTTTTAGAGTTCAAAACAATTTTAATACTTGTAAATGAAAGTATTATGCTGATCACAGACATTATTATTGTCAATGTAGTTATAAAATGTTTTGTTTTCATTTACTTTCCTTTCTTTTATTTTTTTAAAATTTCTATTATTCCCAACTAATTACAATCCATTGATTTTCTGTATTGTTGATGTTCTTTATTAACTTTTGCGATATCTCAAAATTATTTTTTAAATCGTCTTGCAAAATTTTTATTAAGGTATTTGCCTTAATAGGGTTATTTTTTAATGATTTTTCGAACCTTTTTTTATTTTTCTTGTAATAATTGTCTTTTTCTAATTCTTTTAATTGTTCGGTTTGGATATTTAAAGTAACATATCCTTTATTATTTACAGGTATCAATAATATTTCATTTGAATCACTATGTTTTGTCGCAATGTCTATCATATTTTGCAAAAATTCTTGTTGAAAACTATTTATAGATTTTTTGTTTGGTTTTTCAAGTTTAAACGTTTGAATTTCTTGCGTGTTTCCTCCTATTTGATCTAATATTTCTGGATGTGAATTTTTCAAATATATACAGTAGCCTGTCAAAAGAATCAACATCACCAAAGTTAGTCCAAATATACTCCATGTTCTATACCAATCGATAGTAGATTTTATATATTCAAACAATTGTAATAATGTAATGCCTAAACTAATTATTATTACACAAATAAAAAGAATTATTGTTATAATATCCATTGTTTTTGCTATTCCTAATAGACATGTTACAAACATGATGATACTATCAATTAAAAGAATAGGATAAAACATATCTAGCCATGGTTGAATTGCCTTTCTAGTTGAATAGTCTATATTATCTGTTAAATTCAAACATAATAACCATAATACAACAAAACACACAATACTTATTAAATTTATTTTAATTACCGTCTCCATTATTCCTATCCTTCAAATCTCTTTTTCTTATTAGTCTTTCCATTTTATTTCTTAATCCAAAACACTTAGTGTACATATAACACCAAAAATTGCCAATAATGCTAAAAGTACGACTATTGTTGCTTCTAGCCTATTATCTATAGATTCTACAGAATTTTCGTATTTTACAGTTACATAAATCGACAATGATGTTGTTATAAACGCAATAAAAGTTGTTATAGTTTGAATAACAAATACAAACATTATCTTTGTACTCACTTACTTCCAACTAATAACAATCCATTGATTTTCTACACCATTGGATTCTTTTATTGTTTCTTGTGTTACCGCAAAATCATCGTTTAAGTCGTTTTTTAATATCTTTATTAACGTTTCTGTTTTAATAGGGTTATTTTTTAATGATTTTTTAAATTTTTCTTTATTCCTTTTAAAATAGTGATTTGTTTCTAATTCTTCAAATTGATTAGTTTGAATATCTAAACTGATATACCCTTTGTTGTTTAGTGGCATTAATGTTATTTGTTTCGACTTATTATTTTTCATTTTAACATCTATGATGTTTTGCAAAAATTCTTGTTGAAATTTTGTTATATATTTTTCATCGGCTCTTTCGATCTCAAAATGTTGATTAAACTTTTTAGCGTTTTGTTGTTCTCTACTATCATCCCAACATTTTGCATCATATATTATGCCAATTACTAGCAATATTACAACAAATATTCTAAGTACATGATAATTGTAATTTCCTTGAATCCAACGTTTCAGATCATATCCGAGAATTATTACTAATAGTATCCAAAGAGCTATCATAATAATTTGATATTTTCCCATTATTTATTTTCCTTTCTTTTTTTAATATTGAGTTATAATATTCAAATTTGTTATACCCACATAACAGGTTGCCCATAAAAATACAAAAAGTCACTTGTGATTAACCCACAAGTGACAAATGACTTTTTTAAGCTAAAAAATCTACAACGTATAAATCTAAAAACCCGAACAAATACCCGATACCCGCCCATAACAGTATTAGTTTACGATATTTTTTGTTGTTAGTTCTATAATATTTCACATGCAAAAAAGCTTCCAACAGTATTATCGGAATGAATTCGCCTAATAGTATTATTGTTAACAAACGCTCATTATTCGACATCAGTTTCTCCTTAATTTAGTGCCAACGACTGAACACGATCTTTTCTCTTCGATACACAGATGAATTAGCTATAGGTTGGTCTGGTTCTGCTGCAAAATTGTTTTGCAATAAAGTACACAAGTTTTCTTTTAACTCTTCATCAGACATTTCAGAAGCTTTTTTTAATCTGTTTTTATTTTTGAACAAAATATTTTGATTATTTGTAAAAACCTCTCTGTTATCTTTATCGTACCAAACTGGGAATAAAATCATATTTATCTCTCCTTTAATTAATTATATATGTAGAATATCAGGAACAGGGCAGTGGTCAATAAATTAACAATCCTACTACAATGTACCAAACAGACACAAAAATAGGGGAGACCAAGCTCCCCTTAAATGTTATCTAATTCTTAATGATTCACTATATTCTAATTGAACACCGTCAATTATCAACCCTTGATTAGCAATATCGTCATATAGTTTTTGTTTGTCAGGTTTAGGCGGTTGAGGTATCAGATACTCATCAGATAGTTTTGCTTCATCTTCAATAACAACCTTGCCTTTTCCTTTAGCTAGTGTAAATGTATATAATGCTGTTTTAAGTTTTTTCTTGTCACAAAGATTAAACAATGTTGACAAAGCCGATTTCAAAAAACTTATAGAATTATTAAAGCTATCTTTTCTTGCTTTAAGCCTTTTAATTTCTTCATCAATCTCTTTGACATTGTTTTCTAAATGTTTTATATAACCAGCTGTATTATTCGCTTTTTCTTCTAAAGATTCGGTAGAGTCTCTAAACTTTTCAAGCAATAATTCACGCTCTAATTTAATCCTGTGTTCATCCATTTCTGTTTCAGGAACCATTTGATTAAGCTCTGCTAATCTCTCAATAATTTGGTTAAGTTGAACGTTTTGTTCGTATAATGTGTTTTCCATAATTTTCTCCTTTGTTTTTCTTATGTATGTAATATATCGACAAATGACAAGACCACAAATAATTAGCACACCTATGACATGTACCAATATATAAATAAAAGCCCCCACAAAGATTAATTGTGGGGGAGTGTTTCTAAGGAAATATTGACTAATTTATATATTTTTTATTTTTGGGCTGATTAAGTTTTAGGAATAATTCTCATATTCCACGATTTTCTTCCCGTGATTTCCTCTGCTCTTTTCTCGGCTTTCATTACAATATCAAACTCTTCGCAAATTAGTCTATTAAATGGATCCCCATTTTTTATTTCTTCTTCTGTCATTTCTTTGTTGTATTGTTCGTATTTTCTATCCCACTCATCCTCATAAGCTTTTTGGCAGTCTTTTATAGTTTTTGCTTTTTTCAAAGCACATCTGTATTTGTTACTCATCCTGTATCCCATAATATACACTCCTTTATTGTTTTCTTTTATTTTATTTGTTTTGCTAGTTCCACAAAAGCATAAATATCAATTTAAGCCATACGAAGTTTAATAAAAAGAAGAAAATGCTCATTATTATTAATATAAAACTTAATGACTTACAATCTGCTGATGTTAAATATGCACATACTAACGCATGTTTTGATACAATATTTGTCGCAAAAATTAAACATATTATTAGCAAAAATAGTACGATTTGTGCTACAATAGCTATCATTATTGTCCTCCTTTGTTGTTTTCTTATGTATGTAATATATCGACAAGAAACATGTATATGAATTATTCGCTAGGCTATACGTTGAACCTACCTATGAGTAAAAAATTGCCCCACAATATTGTAGCGGGGCATTGTTCATTCAAATTATAGTTGATATTCTGTTTGCAATATTGATAGCCAACTTTTGACTTCTTCATTTGTTTTGCAATTAATGTGTCCGATTGGCTCGTTATTTTTGAAAATTGTTATTTGATTTTTAATATCAAGCCTTGATGATGGAGAAATAATAACTGTACAATCTTTATTTTTCGTTTTTATAGGGTCTAATAAAGGCTCTAAATCTACATTATATGCCCAATCAGATAAAATTCGATCATAAATAAATTTAGTTATTAGGTCGATATTTACAATTTTCGTTATTAGCATTTTTTCACTCTCGAAAAAGCCATTATTTATAAAATCTTGATTAACAAAATCTGATATCATATCTTCAATTCTATTAATAGTATCTATCATTACAAAACATTTATAATTATCGAAAAACTCTATCTTTACTATGGTATCGGGCGAAAGTTTCTTTCTATCAAAACGCTCTAATAAATCTTTTTTTAAAGTTTCGTAATTATTTACCAAACTATTAAGATCTGTACTATTAGTTGAACCATATGGAGCAGATTGACTCGTTTGGATCCAATCATTACCCACATCAGTTATTTTTTCTATCTCGTATTGAACAATATGTTCAGCCGAAAACCAGTCTCCATCCATCAAAATGTTTTTCCCTACAAGTTCTTTTTTTGATTTTACAGTTATCATAATCTACTCTCCTTTTTATTCATTGTTTTCTTATGTATGTAATATATCGACAAATCACAATGAAATTATTTATTTGTGACACTACAAGATGTACCCATACTCACATATGTTTCCCAAATTATATCAACGAAATAGCTAGATAATTCCAATCGACAATATTATAACGATTGAACAAAAGTTTATTAGGGGCTTATTTAATTTTTCTCTAATGTTTTGTGATAAAATAATGATAAATACATGGTAGAGGAGTTTTGTTTATGGATTTAGAAATTAGGAAGTTAGAAATTTGGAAAGCACGAGAAGCATTAGGTTCTGGAATGCCACTAGAAGAAATCGCAGAGAAAACCGGATTAGACTATGAATTAATTGTAGGGCTTCGAATGGGATATATGGAATTCGAAAATCTTAGAATATCACAGGTTATGAAACTTATTGAGTTAGGCGAAAACGAGTGCATAAAAGAAGACTATAGAGAATTGATGGGGTATATAGGTATTGGCTCTTTTAACGAAAACAGTGACTACGTTGCGATTGTGAGAGACTATGAATTATATGGTTATCAGCCGATTATTTCTTATTATCTACAATCTGAATTCAGTAAAATCAATCAACAATGCGAAATTGTAAAAGTAGAAGATGCTTTGAAAGAAATGGAAAAGTACTGCTACGTTGAACCGGAAGACGAATTTTAGATTGTAGGCGGAAAAATGAGTTCAAAAACTATTGATATAGAAAAAATAAAATTATTGTTAGAAAACGAAGCGTTCAAATCTGAACTAATCGAACAAAGCACAGGTGTTAACAATAAAGCTCCAGAAAGCCCCCGACTTTAGTCGTGGAGATGAATGGGAAACAACCTTTAAAGAAAAATTTAAAAGATAGTTTATTATTGATATATCTATTATTATATGGCATAATAAATGTAGGTGATATCAATGGTTAACTACACTAGAAAAAAAGGCATAGTATACAAACATCAATTTCATATTATCTTTTGTCCTAAATATAGAAGAAAAGTATTAGTAAACGGAATTGACGATAGATTAAAAGAGATATTTCTAGAAATCGCTAAGGATGAAGAAATAGATATAAAGGCTATAGAAATAATGCCAGATCATGTTCATCTATTTATAGAATTTGACCCTAGAAAAAGTCTTCATAGAGTAATAAAAGCACTAAAAGGGAAATCTTCTAACATACTAAGGAATGAATTTCCAGAGTTAAAAAGTAAAATACCAAGTTTATGGACTAGAAGCTATTTCTCTTGTTCTGTAGGACACATAAACGACAAGGTAGTAAAAAAATATATAGAACAACAGAAAGGTGTATAAATGAAAGCTAAGACATCATCGTATGTAGTTGAATATGAACTATTGACAACTACTAGAGATAGAAAAAGTTTGGAAAAGAAATTTAATAGTGCCAAGTCTATATACAATGCTTGTCTTAATGAGTGTTTGAAAAGACTTAAAAGATTAAGAAACAACGAAGAATACAGCAGTCTTTTGAAAGAAAAATCAAGTAAGGAAAGAAACAGAAAACTTAAAGAAATAGAACTATCTTTGAACTATTCAGAATACGACATGCATAAATATGTTAAAGACATAAGAAAGCTGTATGCTAAACATATCGGATCTCAAGAAGCACAAAAACTTGCTACTAGGGCTTTTCAGACAGTGGGAAAACTACACTATCATATTGCTGATAAAGTTAATTTTAAAAACAGATATAGCGATATGTCTGTTGAGAACAAAAGCAATAATACAGGTCTTAGATTAAAAGATGATATCGTAATATGGAATGATTTAAAGCTAAAGATTAAAGAAAAGAAAAATGACATATACAATATCCAATCAAGAAACGATAAGACTAAATACATTAGAATACTTAAAAGAACAATCAGAAGAAAGACTAGATATTTCGTTCAAGTAATCAAAGAAGGTATTCCTCCTAAGAAAAGAAACTACGGAAAAGAATCAGTCGGTATTGATATCGGAACATCATCCGTTGCTATAGTATCGGATAGTTGTGTTAAATTAGAAAAGCTATCTAATACCGAAAATGAATACAAAAAATTGAGACGATTAGATAGAAAACTAGAACGATCTAAGAGAATAAATAATCCCAAAAACTATAATGATGACGGAACGGTTAAAAAGGGCTCAAAAAGATGGATATATTCTAATAGATACATTAAGTTAAGGCAAAAAAGAAAAGACTTGTACCGTAAATTAGCGACTAAAAGAAAAGAATATCAAGAAATATTGGCAAATAAGATAATAGAATTAGGTGTAGATATTAAAGTCGAAACAATGAGATTTAACGCCCTGCAAAAAAGAGCAAAGAACACAACGATAAACAAAAAGAACGGAAAGATTAATAAGAAAAAGAGATTCGGAAAGTCTCTTTGCAATAACTCTCCTTCCCAACTGTTAACTATCATAGACAGAAAACTACACTATGTAGGTAGCTATTTAAAAAGAATAGACACATTCGAAGTTAAGGCAAGTCAATTTAATCATAAAACGAAAAACTGTGTTAAAAAGAAACTATCCCAAAGATGGAATGTAATAGATGATATTAAAATACAAAGAGATTTGTATTCGGCATTTTTAATTCAAAATGTTAGTGATGATTTAAAATCAGTAGATACTGATTTGTGTGATAAGAAGTATGACAAGTTTGTTAACTTGCACAATATAGAAATTAATAAACTAAAAGAAATAAAAGAAATGCGTTGGTTAATCGCATAAATTTATTAATCAGTCGGATTGACTGCACCGACTTAAATAAGACAAAATCATAAGCACATAGCAGGTCTTTTAAAGGCTGGGCTAGTGAAGTGCATATCATACGATATAGATTTGTTGAGTTCTCTGTTAAAGAAGACTAGATCATTTATTTAATGAAGCAATCTTCGGCTATGCCAAAAGAGAACCCCCTGACTTTAGTCGTGGGGAGTAGTCAGAAAGGAATGATTGACAGTATAAGAGCAGGGGAGATGAATGTCGAAGACCTAGACCTGCAAACAGCCTTCATATTATCAAGATTATGTGACGGAATAAACATATCTTACGATTATGAAAATCTTTTGGAAGAATTTAGAGAAGACCTACATGAGTTTAGTCCTAAGCTTGTAGCCATAGTTAGAGAAGATAGGGGAGTGTATAAGCCGATAATAAACTATTATCTTCCACAATCATTCAATAAAATTGATGAACCTTGCGAAATTGTTTATGCAAAAGATGTGCTACAAGAGATGGAAGAGATGAACAAGCTAATATAAGCCAAAAAAAGCAGGTGCTATATACCTGCTTTTTGACTTTTTCCAATAGAGAACGGGAGAAAGCCAGCCCTCAAATTCTAATACCAACATGTATAATAAACATCTTCATCTTCTGTGTTCATCAAAAAATCTTCAACATTTTCGAAAGCTTCTTTAACTTCTAAAATATCTAACAGATAGTAGATATTTAGCTCATAGTTACCGTAGAAAAAGCCTTCTGTTATCGGAAGCTTTTCTTCGACTATTTCAGAACATTCCTTATTTTCTGAAACAATTTCTTTAAATCTTTGATTAATACTATCGAAAATCTCTGTATTAATTTCTCCAGCGTTGCTTTGGTCTATTGTGATATTCGAATAATCAATGCTATATTTCTTAGCATATTCTTTTAATGACAAATCACAATAATCTTGAACCTCTTGAATGAAGTCTTTCGAAAAACATTTTAAAAACTTATTGCAAACATTAAGCAAATATTCTATATCCTCGTCAGAAACTCGAACATATTCGCAGTTATCAATGTTGTATTTTTCTTCGAAATATCCTTGCAATATATTGACTTTTCTGAAATATGCTAATTCTGAACAATGATACAAGTAGTTATTGTCTTCATCAATATAATCGCTTGCAAAAAACCTGTCTGGAAAATACTCCACGTCACCAATATTGCTAAAATAAACAGCATACAAATTTTGATCTAATCCCATAGTTATTTCTCCTTTATATTTTTTATTTCTTGTGTATATAAAATAGCGAGAATACCGATAACACCACAAATTAACACACCTAATCAATGTACCAAAAAAGGAAGTCGACAAAAGCCCACTTCCCACAGTTAACATTATTCAATTTTCACGCAATCTAAAATCTCTATATTATAAGAATCGCAAACAGTTAATAGGACATCAATAATACCTGATGCAACAAGCTTTTTATAATTTTGAACACCTACGATAAAATTAATAAGTTTCGCTATTTGTTCTATGATGATTAGTTTACTTTCACAAGGTTTTTTAGAAACTTTTCTGAACTCTCGCATAATCGTATAAATTTTATTTAAATCTACTTTAGAATCAAGTTCGTTTCCAACAACGAGTGTTATATACACATTGCAGATACTGTCTTTTATCAGGTCAAGATCGTCTAAGCACACTCCTTTTAATAAATCCGATAACTTTTCTATAGTTGCAAGAACGTTATTATAGATATCCACATATAGATCAAGGTCTTGTGTCACATTTAATATTTTTTTGTTTAATTCTTCCATTATTCCTCCAAAACCTTTGTTATCGCTTGAAGTGGGCTTCTAGCTTTAACCAGGCTTATTATTTCTTTCCCTTTTTTTCTAATAGCATAAAGCTCTGATTCCAAATAACAATATTCGAACTCCATATATTTTTTATCGAGGTCGTATGGTTCTGGAACGCTATGATATATATTTTCTTTTATCTCTTTATACAAATCGTGTATTTCTGATGATCCCATATTTACATCTCCTTTTTTATTTCGTTACCTATTGTTCGTTGTGTTGAGAAATATCTATCATTTCACATAAATTAGCAGATTTATATTTATTTTTCAAGTAATTACACTCTTCTTCAGTAAATATATTTCTTATACCAAAGATCTTTTTGTTTCCATCAAATAAAATCTTTTCTTCATCATTTTTAAAATCAACGACATTTAGATATCCGTAATCGCCCAATTCTTCGTTATATAGATGATAGTTTTCACTAATTTCTTTAGCATTGAAGAATTTATCAAATTTTGATAATTGTCCTTTGTTTTCTTGCCAAACATTGAACATTGGGTCTTTGTAATATAAGATATTATTTGAGATCTTATATCTTCTGTTGTCTACAATATATTCTGTATTTTCTTCCCAACCCAGGACAACGCATAAACTATTAGTTATTAACGCCTTCCCAGATTCACGAGTACTTATTTTTCTTTCCAATCTTTTAATTTGTCTAATAATTTTCTTTGCTTGTTTTGTGTTTAATTCTTTCCCTAATATTTTGTCTACCGTATCGATAAACACAGCCATATTGATATCTTGAATTTCTTTTTCTGTTCTTGTATTTTCCATAATATTCTCCTATAAAACAATGGGCGAGAGTCTAGTCTACGCCCACGATATAACTTTCTGACATTAATGAATATTCGTAGTCTTCAGTTTCTTTATCTAAAAAATTATAAATAAGATTGCTTAGTTCTTTTATTTTTTCATCGCCTAGACTTTCTTTTAAACTATGTTTATCATAGGCAAAATTAATCTCATCCCAATAATTTTCATCAATAGTTTCAACAATCCATTCTCCACAGTTTTGTGGAATTTCAGGTTTTTCGAACTCAATTATCCAAAATTCCTTTATTGTTGATAAAGATATAATTTCAGAACGATTACATGAATCCACTAATTCCACTAATTCTTCTGCAAAAATATCTTGATTGGGGATATAGTCAGAGTTATCTATGTTTTCGTTAAACTCTCGTAAAACCCTTAGACCTTCAGTTTTTGCCTTATCAAAACTATCGAACATCTCGTTCAAATACGTTCCCTTATCTCCATAAAGGCTACAACAATATGTTTTGTTTTTATCCATAATACTTACTCCTCTTTTGCTTTCCAGCCTACGCCATAATCATTCCACAAAAAACATTCGCAAAATGATTTGATTTTAAACCTTGCAAATCTTTCATCTTTATCAACTAGGGTAGCGTAACATCTGAATTTTTCTTTAGTGTTATTCACATCATAAATAGCGTATTTTTTACCTGTTACAAATCTTTCTGCTATCTTGTTTTCTTGTTTTACCCTATCAAAATATCTTTTATAATCTATTTTGAAATTACCTTCATCATCTATTACTGATTCATCTTCATCGTATAAATCCTCACTCATGATTTGTCTCCTCTCCTTGTTTGTAAATATCTCGTATTCTTTTCTAAAATCAATAATCTCAAGATTATATAGAAGAAAAGATCTAACAGAGCTATAGGTTCTATCTAATTCTTTGGTTATTTCTTCTGCAACCTTAGAAAGTGTTTCTTTAGGATTATCTTGAATCACCTTTTTACATACTTGCATTTCTTCACACGACCACCTCAACTAACTTCCTCCTTATAGTTGTTCTAATATATCTTTTAGTAATTCTTCATCTTTATTTCTTTTAATTGCACCCATTCTTTCAAAATATGATACAAATTCTTCTTTAATTTTTAAATAATCTTTATCAAATCTACAGTCCAAAATATCTGCTTGCATATCTAAAACATCAGCCAATGTAAGCATTTCTACATCACCATTTTCAAAAGAATATCCACTATCAGTGAAGAGGGTACTGTCTCCATTTTGAAGATTTGAGTAAACTAGATTTTTATTTTTAAAACTTAATCTATCGTGAATGTTAGTACCTATATAATGATTTGATCGAGGACAAGCTTTGTCAATAATCTTTATTAACGGTATTCGCAGTTTGTAATTGCTATACATACATATCCCTCTTTCTAGTTTTCTACATTTACATCATAGAAAATTTCTTGAACTGTTCTATTAGCTAACGTAGCTATTTTTGCCATTCTTTCTCTTGCTGGAAGACATCTTCCTTTCTCGTAATGACCCCAAGCAGTTCTTGAAATTCCACAAAGTTTAGCAATGTCCTTTTGAGATAGATGTAGCTGTTTAATTCTAATATGTCGAAGCTCCTTAGCTATTTCTTTCTCAGGTTTTAATTTGTAATCACTTTCATCAAGCGGTCTAATGTTGTTATAATCTATTTTCATCACTATTTTGAGTAACAGATCAGACATTACGATAATGTATATCTGATCTTTAACTTAACTCCTTTCAAATATATTTATGGTAGAAAAATTCACCTCACACACCATGAATGACAGAAATTGTTGCATTTAAAACAAATCAAACACTCAAGAGTATGTACCGATTTAATTGTAATGCCTAAATACACAAAATCATTTAAAAGAAAACAATGTAACAAAGTAAGAAACGCTATAAAGATAAAATAATAACTATAATACATAAATTGACAAGTAAGCACAATAGATATGGAAATATATCGAGAATATAATAACAAAATAATACATCAAAATACTTAAACAAATAAAATAATATAAAAGAAAACAATGCTACAAAACAAGAGCATGTATAAAGATAAAATAATAACTACAATGCTACAAAACTACAAGTAATTAAAATACATATAGAAATGTGTTGCAATTACATTAACACAATGGTATAATGTAACTATAATACAAAACACATGTAACAAATGACAAGTAAAGGAGGAAATATGGTTATAACTATAGGCAATAACAAAGGTGGAGTAGGAAAAACTACACTTAGCACTGTATTCACATATATACTTAGTGATCTTAGAAAAGAAAAAGTATTGGTGATCGATACAGACCAACAATCAAATTTATCTAAGCTTTTAGAAATAACTTATGGAAAAAAATTTGATGAAAACAAAAACATATACCAAGCTTTATTTTCATCTGGAAGCATAAAAGACTATATTCAACCCGTAACAAGTACATTAGACATACTAGTAGGTAGTTGGGATATGGCGAACTTCGAAAATAACGTTGGAAAGGTTTATAAAGAACAATCCATTCCTTTTATTTTAAGGACTAAGCTAGACGAAGTTAGAAATGACTATGATTATATAATTATTGATACATCTCCTACAACGGGATTGTCAACACAAAACGCAATAATAGCAAGTGATTATGTAATTATAGCAACACAAACAGTACCACTAGCATTTGATAGCACAGACAGATACTTTATGTTTTTAACACAAATATCAAATCAAGTATTTGATGGATTTGAATTATTAGGAATAGTTCCATATTTAGTGGGGGATTCATCTACCGACAGAACGTATATACAAAGATATAATAGCGAATTTAACGTAGATTGTTTTAGCAACATGATTAAGGCATCAGACAGGGTAAAATCGTGGTCTAATAACGGAATAACAAGCCATTTACCATATGACAAGCGTACATTAAAAATGTATGAAGATGTTTTAGATGAAGCACTAACTAGAACCGTAAGTATGTAGGGGGGGAATATTATGAAAAGCAGAGATTATAGAGACGATAATAACAAAAAGAACAAGAACATTATAAACACTAATATTTTGGAAAGAAAGACAGATAATTCAAAGAGTATTAGAATATATGAGGAAGATTATAATTTTATTGATTTCTTATCAATTTGGAAGAAAGATACAATGGTAAGCTTAATCAATTCAATGATAAAAGAGTATAAGGAAAGCCATCCAGAAGAAGTAGAAAAATATAAGGCATTTCAAGAATTTCAAAAATAAATAGCTAATTATAACCGTAGATGCAGATTCTACGGTTATTTTTTTGTCTTAATCAAGGTAGTATATTATATAAATAAGGCATTGTTATAAAATAAATATAATTCTATAGACCTATTTCAGAATAAATATATGACAGAATTTCTATCCCTATATTTTATATTTTAACACAATAGACAAAAAACTTGATAGAATAACTATTGAGGAGGAAAAGTGTGAAAAATAAAAAATATACAATTGTTAAAGGGCTAAAGAAAGGCATTGCTAGAAAAATAACGCCATTTTCAAGCTCTAACGAAACAAGGAAAAACATTTCAAAAGAGGATGAAGAAAACTTTTTCAAAGCATACAATAATCCTGATATAGACGAAAACTGTAGGCTAAAATTAGCGAATAATTTCTTAAAAGAACTTATCCCGTTAGTTTATTCTTATGTAAATTCATATTGCCATCGTAAAAATTATCAAAACTTTGATTTCTCAGAAATTCGAGACGATCTTGTTTCAGAGGGATTGACCGCTGTGTATCGATGCTTTGATACATTTGATCCATCTAAAAAGATAAGGTTTACTACATATGCTTCAAGTTGCATACAAGGTAAAATTAAAAATTATTGTAGAGACCATCATTTGAGACACTTTACAGGCACTAGAACGCTTTATGAAAATATCCAAAAAGATTATAGAAAAGCGAAACAAAAGGGTATTGCTAATGATTTTAAATTCGATAAGTGCAACTACGCTACAGTAAAATCTTTAGACGAGTTAACCGATGCACAAGACAAAGATATGTATTTAGAGTTTCATAATGATTTACAAATACAAAGCTTATACAAAGATGACACAAATATTAATGAAGTATATTCGGAAAATTATGAAATCTTTAAACTTCTTTGTAAAGGCATAAATAAAACAGAATATATAATGACCATGTTGTTTTATTCGAACTACTCCAAACCACAAATTGCTGAAAAGTTTAACGTTGATAGAAGCGTTGTTGAAAAATGTATCACAACTACTTTAAAGAAAATGCGAAACAGAGCAGCTATTCTTGGACTTAGCAAGGACTATTTTGGAAATTAACCAATCAATAGGGCAAATCACGAAATTGCAGAAATATAAAAAGCATTATATTATGGAAATAATATAACGTTTTATGCCACATACGATAGAAGAAAGCCATTAATTGGCTTTTTTTATTTATTTTTTAAGTTTCATAAAATCACCTTAAAAATAAAATCACCTTAAAATTATAACATGTTATTTTAAAATGCTCTACAAATTCCAAAAAAATATTTTGTTTTCAACGAGCTATTATTCTCTTCATCATTGTTATACCCACAAATACGATCTCTGTTGAAAATTTTATAAATTATTGTGCAATTTTTAAAAAATTTGCTTATTAAGAAAATTTTAGCCAAAACTTGCTAAAAGTATGTTAAATAAATATTTAAGTAGCCCCATTTTGTGTTAAAAGCTTTTATGAGCCATTTTACCACGTTTATACTAAATAGACATATGATTATATACCTCAAACATTAAAACCCTCGTATAATAGCTTATATGAGGTCTTTTTTTATGGATTTTAGAAAATTTATAAAAAAATAGCTGCCCCACCATCCTATTTCTGCCTCACCCGGCATATTGACAAAATATTGTAATTGTGTCAGAATATAGTTAAAGAAGAAAATCAGAAAGTAGGATATTATGATTATAGAAATTAAATCCAAATCTCAAATAACAATTCCAAAAGAAATTATGCAAGAATTAAACATAGACAAAGGAACTAATCTAGAATGTAAAGTTATTAATGGAGAAATTGTTCTAACACCTATTAAATTTATCGGTAAGACGGACATAGAAGAAATAAAAAAGAAATTGAACGACATAAATATATCAGAAAATGAATACAACGAGATTATAGGTATTCTAGAAAGGAAATAGAAAATGAAACAAAGAGATAGTCTTTTAGAAAAAATATTAAATACAAATTCTAAATCTTTAAAAGTTGAAGTAACGGAGGTTCCCCCATTTATTTCAAACTACGTTAAAGATTTATATGTAATGTACAACCTATCGAAGCATACTATCATTGATTATTTTTCTCTAATTACGATATTTACTAAAAAGATGTTTTTAACTTTTTACGAGAAACCATACTATGATATCATAACAGGAAAATATGACGAACATTATTTAAGTATTGATGAAAAGTTTTATGAACAAGTTGAAAAAAGACACGTCAATGATTTCTTAGCCGAATTAAAGCTTGAAAGAAATTTAAAAGAATCTTCTGTCATTACTAAGATAAGACAATTAAAATCATTCTACTCATATCTCGAAGAACATTACGATATAAAAAATAACGTAAAGAATATAAGAATTCCAAAGGCTGAAAAAAATCTACCCGTATATCTTACGTTGGAAGAAGCCGTATCTCTAGTTAATGTAGTAGATAAAGATATTGAACAACATAAAGGTACAAAAACTAAATGGATCTGTGTTAGAAATAAGTGTATGATAGTAATGTTATTAAACTGTGCATTAAGACGTTCTGAATTGCGTTCTATAAACATTGAAGACATAAAAGAAGATTACATTATCGTCATGGGAAAAGGTGCAAAAGAAAGAACAATATATCTAAATGATTTAACTAAACAATCAATCAACGATTATTTAAGAGTTAGACCAAAAGATGCAAAAGACAATAAAGCTTTGTTTATAACAAAAAACAAACACACATATTCTAGAATTAGTTGTGAAAGAATTGGAGATGTTGTTAAAAAATATTTAAGAGAAGCTAACCTTAATGATCAATTGTTCTCTACCCATAAACTTAGACACACATCAGCAACCCTTATGTATCAACATGGAAATGTAGATTTAAGAAGCCTTCAGCAAATTCTAGGACACGCCAGTTCAAAAACTACTGAAATATATACCCACGTTTACGATAAGAATTTAAAGAGAGCTGTCAACACTAATCCGTTGAACGTATTATACGAAGAAAACAAGAAGGGCTTATAATGGCTCTTCTTGTTTTCTTATCCACTCAATCTATTAATCGCCAAGAGTACTCCATTCTATAGCTTGCTATAGGTGGAGGTGAATTGGCATATTTTAATCTTGTTGATTCTTAATATATTCTTTAACCATTTGAGCATTTCTTTCGCTTATTGTCACGATAAAATAAGATCTAGACCAAAAATATGGCTTCAAATAATATTGACTTAGTTCATTTTTAAACCTTTGTCTTGCCATTCTAGCAGATACAGTTTTTAAGCCATTAATTAGGTTAGTTAAGTTAATTGTTGCAGGGGTCTCAAAAAGTATATGTATATGGTCAAGATTACTTTCAATTTCGATAACATTACACTTATTACTATTTAAATACCTTGCGGTATAGTCTTTTATAAACTCATCAACCTTGTTTTGTAAAACTGGTTTTCTGTATTTTGTTACAAGCACTAAATGATACTGTAGTAAAAAAGATGCGTGCCTGTTTTTGTAATAACCTTGTTTGGTTTTTTTCATGATAAACTCCTTTATTTACAAAACTGTCTTTTACAACTATAGCTGTTTATGGTATAATTATATCATAAATAAGGTTTAAAAGAAAGGAGTAATTTTAATGGAAAATCAAACAGTTCAAGACAAAAAATACAACATTTATAAGTGCTATATAAAAGATGATAACCCTTTATATAACACATTAGATGAGTGGTCACATCTTGCAAATAATTTATATAATGAAAGCATCTTTATCATGAGACAACTTTTTACAGGGTTAACAAAATCATCTGATAAAAGACAGAAATTAGAAACTACAACTATAGAAAATGTACTTAAAATAGCAAAGTTGTATAATAAAAACATCATTTTAAATGAAGAATATAGATTAGTTAACTACCCTTTTTTAGACTTTTATTTTAAAAAGACAAATAACGAAAACTATTACTCATCACTTCCTAGACAAACAGCTCAATCTGTTATAAAAGAAGCAAATACTAAGTTTAGTGATTGGTTAAAAGCTTTAAAAGACTATAAGAAAAATCCATCCAGATATACAGGCAAACCTAAAATGCCAAAGTATAAAACAAGTGGTGGTTGTGCTACCTTTTCACTAACAAACCAAGATGTAGTATTTAAGAAAAATAAACATAATTATATTATTAAGCTTCCCAAGACAAAAGCTACTCTTTCTTTTAATAAAAAACTAAAAAATGAAAGATTAAAATCAGTTAACGTTAAAAAAGAATATGGCACGCTTAAAGTTACCTTTTTATTTGAGAATTTATGCGATAAGAAAGCTAATTTAAAAAGCGGTGTGTTTTGTGGAATTGATTTAGGAGTAAATAATCTTGCAGCCATAGTAACTAGCAATGGTAATAGCCTGTTAGTTAAGGGTGAGTTTATAAAATCTAAAAATCAATGGTTTAACAAAAAGATCGCAAAAAACTTAAAGGGTCAAACTATTGGCACTGACAAGAAAGCTATATCTTCAAAGGCTTTAAACAATCTATACAAAAAAAGACAATTTTTCATTGAAGATGCTATGCATAAAGTTGCCAAAAAGATAGTTTTTTGGTGCATTGGAGAAAATGTTTCAAATATTGTTATTGGTAAAAACAAAGGTTGGAAACAAAAATCTAATATCGGAAAAGTTAATAATCAAAACTTTATACAAATACCTCACGCCTTACTAATAAACTATATAAAAACTATTGCTGAAAAAATTGGTATGCAAGTAGTTGAAACTGACGAGTCTTATACATCAAAGGCTAGTTTTGTAGATATCGATCAAATCCCAACTTACAAGAAAGATGCTAACATGACTTACTTTTTTTCTGGCAGTAGAGTGAAAAGAGGTTTATATAAAGATAGCCTTGGCAGGATAATTAATGCTGACCTAAATGGTGCTGGCAACATTATGAGAAAAATATTAGCCGATGAAAACATTAAGGTAAATGTTAATAATTTAATATCACCAATTAAATTAACAGCTTCTGAAATATATGCTTAAATGTGATCCAGTTAAATGGATAGAGGGTGCAGTGAACCATCCTTATAGGAAAGACAACTTGTATTATTAAGTTGTTGGAGCTTATTAAAAAACTGTAGTTTTGTTTTCTACAAACAAAGAAACTCCACTCTATAGCTTGCTATAGGTGGAGAGGTTCATTAATCGTCTCTTGACATAAAAAACATAAAAAACATAAAAGGAATAATACTTGATAAATATAAATTAATATTATCATCAGCTTTTTCTTTCTCTTTCTTTTCGCTTTTTTCTATAATTTTATATATTTCAGTAAAACCGTTAGCTATTCCCTCATCAACTTTATTATTTTCGAATGAAGGCATCATTTTATCCTCGATAATTCTATTAACTTTATTATCAGAAAGAATCTCATCAAGACCTTTACTAGTTATAATCCTAAAGTATTGTTCGCCTCTAGAAGTTTTTGCTAATAATATTAATACGTCTTTTTTATTATTGGAACTCTCCAAACCACATTTCTCAAAGGCTTTATCTGCATATTCTTTTACATCGTATTCAAGATTATTTACCGTTAGAACAAATATTTTGCCATTATTTTCTAAATTATTATTTGCCTCGTTTATTTTATCTTTAGTTTCATTTGACAACACATTTAAGTTGTCTTCATAATACCATTCTGAATCTGTTCTGCTCGCAAAAACCTGATTATTATTGTTAAGCATTGTTAGAAAAAAGCCAACAATAACAACACTGATTAACATTTTCTTAATTTTGTTTAATTTCATTTATAATACCCCCTCATTATTTATCACTCGCTATTTGCGAGAAATTATTAACCTATGCAACATTAGTGAATTCCTTCTGAAACACACTCGCTATTTGCGAGAAAAAGGTTAATTGTCCTTAATCTTGTTATCCCACGAAAAACACTCGCTTATTGCGAGAAAAACAATAAGTATCTAGAAAACTTTGCTATTGCAAAGAATTGTATCATGTGTACCAGCAATAACATCTGAAAAACACTCGCTTATTGCGAGAAACAAACGTTACACTTACTGAAATACACTTGCTATTGCAAGAAAAGACAGTTACGGTAACAGAAAAACACTCGCTTATTGCGAGAAAAATATTATAGTATCTTGACTATTTGGCTAAATGATCGAAACACATCCGCTTTTGCAGATAAACTTTCAGGACACTTATGCCAAATTTTCTGAAATACACTCGCTTATTGCGAGAAACGAATGTTACGGTGATTGAAAGACACTTGCTAAATTGCAAGAAAAACACGCATAATCGGCACGAACCTTTTTCTGTCATTTTCAGAAATACACTCGCTTATTGCGAGAAATATCTGGTCGTGTGTAGCCGCCAGAAACACCCCCGCTTGTGCGGGTAAAATTTTATTTAGAACTAACTGAGTCAGGCAACAGGAACACCCTCGCTTGTGCGGGTAAAAGGGAACTAATATGAATTAAGGAATGGCAATATAAGAAACACCCCCGCCTGTGCGGGTAATATTAATTAAGGAATAGTTTTCATCAGAAACGCCATCGCCATCAGGAACACACTCGCTTGTGCGAGTAAAATAAAAAAAATTTAGGAAATGGTGTTATGAGACAGAAACACACTCGCCATTGCGAGAAATATATAAACGAAACCTGCAAAATAGTTGAATTTCAGGAAGGGAAACCATATATACACGATTATGTTATTTTTTATATAAATCTTTTTGCATAGTTTCGCTATATTCTTTTAGAGTCTTTGTAGCCTCAATTGTTCTGTTAATTTTAATTAACTGTTCTTCCTTATCTTTAGAATTTATAATATTTCTTAGATAATCTATAGAATATTGTTTGTAAGTTGAATATAATTCTTTGGAATAGTTAGTCCAATTGTCGAGTTCTGGATAGCCCTCATATTTATCTATTGCATACTTTAGTATTTTGAATTCCCCATCTAACCCATTTACAGTTGATGCTAAAAGGGATCCTTCTTCCCCCTTTGTCGGTTGATTTTCGAGAACCCATACTTTTAATTTCAAAAGCGATGCCGGAACTTCATCTAGCTGGTTATCTATTTTCTTTAATTTAGACTTATATTCACTTATTGCATTTTGCTTTTCCTGTAATGTTAGTGTTTGCTTATTTGAATTGTTTTCAGCTGAACAAGAGGTTAAACACATACAAAGCACAAACACTGTAATAAAAATCTTTAATAATCTTTTCAAAACATTTCCTACATTTCTACTTTAATTGAAGATGGCCCTTCATCTTCTTTGTTATCCTCTGACTTTTCTTCTCCATCTGTATCTTTTTCTAATTCATCTTCTTTTTCTTCAGAAGTATTGCTGTCAGTTTCTTCTTCGGTATTCAAATCTACTTCTTCAATTAAATCTTCATTTAAAACCTCATCCTCATTTTCTTCTTGAATCTTTAATTCATCAGGAAGTTCAATCTTTGGAAGAGAATCTTCTTGTGCTTTATTGATAGTTTCTTCTATACTATCGATAATTTCTTTTGAAGATTCATCGTTAGCATCCATCTGAACTGATAAAATCGGATTAAATATTTCACGATACGGGGTTGCATTATCGTTGATATAAAAATCTGCAACAACATTTTCTAAAGCATCATCAAATTGTTGTTTATATATTTCTTTAAGTTCATCTTCTGTGTATTGTTTGTTTCCTAAATCGTCAAACGTTTCTTCAAGCTTTGACACTATATATAATTGCATAGTTAACACATCTTTAATTTCATCATTATATAGTTTCAAGCCTGTGTTATTTAAAATATACTTATCTATAGGGTCTGTATTTTTTTTATCTGCATCAAAAGCAAAAGCTGATAGAAGTGCTACACTCATACGAGATGCCCTCATTTGTCTATAATCGTCTTCTGTAAAATAAAATCTCCATGTTTTCTTTTCCATTGTTTTTTCTCTCCTTTGTTTTTTAAAATTCTGTATTTGTTATATCATCATCAAGAATGTCTTCAGGTTTTCTTATTTCAGTTCCACCTTTCTTGTTTAGATATCTAATACCTAATTGTTCTTTTATATAATCTGGATCATCTTGCATTTCTAATCTTGCTTCTAATTCACCAGGATATTCGAACATAGCGAATGTTTGCCAAGCATATCTTTTATTAAAAGCAACAGCTAATACATCCAAATCCTCTTTATGTTTTTGATAAAGTTCTTCTTTATCAAATGCAAAAAATCTAGAGATTGAATATACTTTCTTGTCGAAGGAAACTTCATGCGTGTCATACATCCATACGAATGTTGCGATATACTTAGCTTCTCCATCTACATTTTCTGAAACATCACACATACACCATGTTTCTTTAACCTGACTAGCATTTCTATTTTGATCCAATGCTACTGTTATTGGATAATAGAAGATTTCTTCATATCCCAGCTTATTTTCTCTTTCTAAGGACATCATTTCTTCTAGTTCATCTGTAAAGTAGTATCTGAAGATTTCGTCAGTCTCATAAATGCCGTTAACTGTAAATCCAATAGTTGGATATAGGTCAATTTTTCTATCGTAGAAGTTGATTTCTTTTTCTCTAAGTTGATGAACACCTTCAAATGTTTTTTCATCTTCAAAATCAATTCTTTTAGCTATAAAGCTAAACCATTTTTCCCAATCTTTGATCTGTGTTGTTCTATTTATGCTTTGAACATCTTCTATTTCAGATGAAGCGATATTGAATTTGTCAAAGTTGTTGTAAACTAGGTTATCTTTAGAAACATTACTTAATCTTTCATAAATTCTACCTGATGATGATAAAAGGTTGTTATTATCCTCTTGGTCTGTTTTTAAAATATTGAAAAACTCATCTTTAAAATTCTTTGGGATATTAGAAATGCTTTCTTTGTTAATTTGGAAGAATTGTCTTGCTGCCTCTATAGAAGCTGTGTCTAAAGGTGCAATGTTAGAAATTATTTCATCATTAAATTCTAATTTATTACCTATTCCCTCAAAAGTTGTTGGAATAAATCTTGTAGAATCGAAATCAAAATTAATAAAAGCATAAAGTTGAGAATGGTCTTTTTGCTTTTTATAGTATTCTTCTTTCTTTAAATCTTTAAAATACAAAGATACAGCTATCTCTAGTAAGAAATCTTCTTTAGAAGCCAATTCTTTAGATTCTGTCGCTAAAGATTCTACGATGTCTTTTCTATCATTTGATAAATTTTTTATGAAATCATCGTACAAAATCTCTGCTCTTTCTTTTAAATCTGGGTTTTTAGCCAAGAACGTATCTTTAAACTTTTGATATATCTTTTGTGAATTTTCTAAATCTTCTGAATAAACAAATTTATTCATAGTTTTAAAATTAATACCTACGATATCATCGAAATAGTTTTTATCTTCTAGTCTCAAATACACCATTGACGGTAATAATATTTCAGAATCATTTTCTAATGTTGTAGAGTAATTATAGTATGCTTTTACAAAATAAATGTAAGGGCATTTCAAGTATTTAGACAAATAATCATTGTCTATGATGTTTTTTGGAAAATCTATAACATCTTTTGTGTAATTGTATAAATCTTCTCCATTTTTTAAATAATTTTTAATCATATAAATCTCCTTTTATTGGCTCAAGAGAGCTGTAAGACAACCCTTTTGAGCCTAATTTACTACTAATTTGATAACGAATAGAAAAAGATATGAAAATACGGTTTATTCTAAAAGTGTGTACCAAAATTACATTTCCATTCCTTCTTCTACTTCTCTTTCTGTCGTATTACCAATATCGATATTTTCTTTTACATTTTCAACATTTTCTTCAATTGTCTTTTCTTCAACTTGTTGTTCTTTTTCTTTAGCCTTTTCTTCTCTATTTTCTTTAAATTCATTTAGAACATCTTCAAAAATCTTATTTAACGATTCTTTTAGTGCATTGTTTTTAAGATTATCTTCATTTTCATCTAGGAATTTATATGTTCCAGATTCCTTTATTTCGGACAATTCATCTTTAATTTCTTTAAGAATTGCCATTCTAACCTTTAACATTTGCATTTGATTTGGCATACTTTCTAAATTCAATTCTTTTGAGTTATATAGTTGGGCTAAGAACTTATTAGACAGATCCCTGATATTTTTTGGTTCATTTTGCAACGCTTTTGAATCATGTAGACTTTCATTAAACTCGTATTTACCTATTCTAAACAGAAGCTCTTCGTTAGTTTTTACTACCTCATTAGTATTTTTGTTTTTTATTAACCCAGATTCAAAATCGACATCAAGCCCCGATTCATTCAATTCTTTTAGTTTGTATTGCAACATTTCATTAACATCTTTAATTCCGTTTTTAGAATCAACCACTATAGACTTAACCGTTGGAAGCTGATTTTCAAGTTTCAATCTGGCTTGTGTTCCTGCTTGGTCGTTATCTAGCATTAATATTACATGCGAAGGATCAATGTTATTATGAAAACAATAATCTCTCAAATCTAAGTTTCTAGCATTACCAACGCCTAATATTGATACAAAATTTACTTTATCTTGTTTAAGGTCAATATCTTTTAACGAGTTTTGAAGATTGTCTCTATAAGGGTTATACAAATTTTCTTTAATTTCTTCTGGACTCTCTAGATTGAGATCTCTCATGTAATCATATCTATTGTCAATTTTACATAAGCTTAAAGCACTAAGGGCATCTATTGTAGCCTCTGTTATAATTGTGTATTCATGGGCTTTTCTTTTTTCTGGTGGATAATCCTTTAGACTATTTCCTACCCATGACTTAACGACACCAGACGGTAGTTTCGAATTCACCTTAGAACCTTTCAATCCATCCATCTTCTTATTTATATTCTTGTTAAATTGCTCTTTCTTAGACTTAGCACCTATTTGATATCTTTCCTTATCACTATCAGATAAAGAATTGTATTGTTTTTCAGTAATTTTTGAAAAAGGACTTAAATAAAGATGATAATCTTTTTTACTAACCTCATCTAAAGAATTATATTGATCATAACTAATATATTTTTTATAGTCATTTGTTCTATATGATTTTTGGCAATACACCTTATTTGAAATGTTTCTTTGTTCTTGTTGCATTTGAACATTACTATATAAGTCTGTAACCTCTGTTATCATATAAGGCTCATTATTCTTTGGATCAATACTAGCTTTTATTATAGGATTATTTTTATTAACCTCTTTTAAAATAGTTCCTGGTATTTTTCTTTTTTCAACCAAATAGTCTTTTACCGCTTTTGTTGCTGAATCCATTAAGAAATTATCAGTATTCTTATCGGACAAATATCTCGAACTATAGCCGATTTCTCTTGCATATAAAAGTTGGGATTTGTTAAAGTTTTTAGAAGAATCTCTTCCAGAACGAGTATCAATTGTTCTTATTTGATTAACAGTTAAGTTCATATCGTTGTTACTCATTCTGTAACCAGACATTGATCTAACCTTTGATATCTCCAATAATAATAATCCCATTTGATAATCTGTTAATGGTCTTTCTGTAATCTTTTGATATTTTTCAATTACATCAAAATAAGTGTTTACTTTATCATCGATCTCGTTAAATTCCTTTTCTTTATTTAATTGTCTCTCGTCAAATGCTTGAAGTGATGTTTTACCTTGTAATTGTTTTATTATATTGTCTCTTTCAGCTGCACTTCCAGCTACTTTATAAAAGTCTATTGTATTCATCAATGCACTAAATAAGTCATTGTCTTTTTCTTTATTAATAACGACTTTAGAATTTTTAGCATATTCTTTTTGAATATTTTTAACTAATAAATTGCCGTTGAAAAAACCAAGAGAAGTTTGAGTTCCTAGATTATTTTCTCTAATTTTTTTGAAATCCCCTATTTTATTTCTGTAACCGTTATATGTTTCTAAAGCTTGTGCATTTTCTTTTTCAAATTCCATAGCTTTTTCCCAAATTACTTTTAGTTGAGGATTAGTATTATCTAAATAGCTTAGCATTTTCTCATCTGATCTAAACATATTTTCTAGCTGGATGCCTTTACTGTGACAATAAACACCTAAAGCTGAATTCATCCAAGGCTCTCTTTTGCCATCTTTAAAGTTATATAGCGTTCCTGTCTTTTCGAATTTCCATACATCTTGCTCTATTTTATGCCTATCATAATCCCAAACATCACCGTAAATCTCCTTAAACATATCTAAAGGTGATTTTCCGTAAGTATCTGTGAATTGGAAAATATTATTATATACATACTTCTTTAAATCATATGAAAGGTTTGCTTTTGAGTTATAGATAATGCTGTCATCTTTTAATGTACAACTGCTCATAATAGATTTTAATGCCGAAGCACCTAAGCCAAATCTCGCATTATCAATGTATTTTTCAGTATCATAGAAATCTTTGTTAGATTTTACATAAGTGTTAACTGTTACACGCTTTGTTCCGTAATCTGAAGTTCTTTTATTAAGATTGTTATTAAGGTTAGTCGCCATAGCATTTTCAGATGTTATATTATTATCTTTCCAGTTAATTCTTGATACATCTGGAATATACGCATTTTTAATATCGTCTAATTTCTTGTTGAATAATTGGGAAGGCGTATTTTTATCTATCTTAGCTAATAGGTTAATTACAGGACTACTGTTAGAATAAGTTACTAAATTAACCCCCGTTGATTGTTGAAGCTTATTTAAAGAATATGAAAATTCTTTTAAAAAAGCTCTATCATCAATTCTTTTTAATGTTTTCGAATTAGTCAAATCTACAGTATTATTAGCAAGTTCTATAAAAAGTTCTGTGTAGTTATTTAAGCTATCATAAGAGCTTAAATCAAAGGAATAAATGTCCTTTTCATCTCTAACATAGATATTACTCATTATGTTATTTACCGTTAAAACGCTTATATTTTCATTTGTTGGTAGATTTTTTAAACCTAATTTAATGTCTGTATTATCATTAAAAAACTTAATATATGATTTAATATTTGTTTGTGCAAGTCTTTGATTAGATATATTGGAATCTAGATTTTCTAATGTTCTTTCAGCAATAGCACTTCTATACTCCCCTCTAAATAGGCTTGAAACTTTATTGTTTATATAATCCATTTTTGTATTGTGTAAATACTTATTAGGATCAGAAAACGCCTTAGCTAATATATCTTGATTTTTCTCTATATCATCTAATGTTTTAAAAGAAATATTCAAATCTTTCTCAATTGATTGAAAAAAACTTGTATAGTCATATCCTGTTGCGGCCTCAAATATCAATGGTAGAGAGTTTGTATATACACTCTTATCATTTTCTACCCATGTCAATTCTTGTCTATCTTTGTCTAAGAAAAACTTGTTTTCTCCCATTGATTGCAAAATGTTATTGTTTTCGTTATCAGATAAGTTCTTATCGTTAGTGTTGGAGAAATAAATACCAAAAGCTCTAAACATTCTCACTTGTAGCGTATTTTCATTGGCATTTTCTTTGTTTTTAGAAAATTCTAAAACTGTAGATAAAAAATCTTTGAAATCTGATTCAAAATATATTTTTGCATTTTCACTATCATCAAATTTATAATCATCCTTTAAATCTATAGGAACGAATAAATTACTTCTATACTTTTCTGAAAACTTTTCAAACGTATCTAAATCGGTAGCTAAATTGTTGTTCTTATAGAAGTTTTCTCTGGTTAAATCAGACTCTCTTTTAGTGTTATTTTCAAGTCTTAAATCTCTCTTTTCGGCAAATGCTAATTCATTATCGGTTACTAATATCGATATGTTGGAATTATTAGCTTGAAAACTTAAAGCCCTGTTACCTAGCGTTTTATTTTCTATTCTTTCTAATGCTTCAGACAAGTTCATTCTTTCATTTAATAGCTTATTATCTTCAACAATATACTCGACCTTATAACCGTTATTTATTAAAATATCCTTAAGATTAATATCGAAATCTTCGTAGTAAATCTTATCTTCATAAATATTAAAATCCAATTAAACTATCTCCTTTCTTTGAGCCATATAACTATCCAAATATCCGCTGATACCGGATCTTTTAAATTCCTCAAACATCTTTTCTATGTTCATATATAATTGTATATTGTAGAATATACTGTCTTGCTGTCTTGTTAATAAATCAACATAGATGTTTAAGTTTAATTGTAGTGAACTAGTAGTTCTTAATATTGATTCGTATATTTTATATTTCTTTATAAGGCTATTTATTGAGATATTCGAGTTAGAATATCTTTCTAATGTGTCGATGAATTTTAAAATTGATTTGTCATAATTATTATTAGTCAACATATCAACACTTTTAAAACTATTTCGTAATTTCGAAATAAATGTAGTAATGTCATTTGTAGATACATCACTTGTGGATATTGTGGCTATTAATTCTTCCAGCTGTTTTGATATATCCAATACGGCTGCTTCGAGCTTATCATTAGATTCGTATACTCCATTTCTTTCAAAAATGCTTAGTTTTAAATTATCTATCATGTGTTTTTTGACATTTTCTAAATCTGGGAAGAACACGCATAAATTGCTATCAATATTTTCCAAATCCTTCTTGAACTTTATAATATCGGAATTATTCATTAAAAAATCTTTCATAAAGAATTTACCAATATTTATATAATCATTAAGAATATTCGTATATGCCTGTGATTTATTTTGTATTGATAATTTCATATTGTTGAAATCTTTAATTGGTTCAGTATTTCCACCCGTTATTTCTAAGATTTTATTAATGTATATAATTTTATACTCGTCATTGATTACTCTATTGTTTATATTTAAGAGATTATCTTTTAGTTTATCTTTCATATCAGATATACCAACTACATTTTGCCAAACCCCGTTATTATACATAGGAAGATTTAACAAATCTTGTTTAACTTTTGAAATCTCTTCATCTTCTATGCTTTTCATTTGTTTTTGAGTAGCAAGATATAAATAGAAATCAGAATTTTCGCAAACAAACTCTTTAAAAGAGAATTCCTTAAAACCGTATAGAATATTTCTTTCGTTTTCTTTTTTAATTAAGATATCGCTGTAGAATTCATTATTTTCTTTCAAGGATTTCAAAACCTCTATTTGAACATCTGAATAATCGCTTAAAAAAGTTTTTACAATATTGTTATTAAAAAGATTGAATACAGGATATATTTTAAAAATCTCATCTTCGTAAACCTTGTTTATCTTTTTTCTAGTAGTTATCTTATTGTTAGAACAGTAGTTTCTAAACTTTCTATTTAAACCGTCATATTCGAACACTAGGTTGTACGATCTGATGATTTCTAGAGGATCTTTAAAAATATTTACGATATCTTCTTTAATCTTTTCTTTATTATTCGTATCGTTTGTCGCTTCGAAATTCTTAATCTTTTCTTCAAGCTTCTTTTCAGTTAAACGCAATTTTTCATATTCTTGCTTATTCAACTTAAGACTAATTAGGCAAATAACCTTATCTATATCTGATGGATAAACATAGTTTTTCATCTTTTCGATATCTTTAATTTCAAAAGCAGCAGTAAACTGATTTTGTAATTTCTTTTTATTTATTCTTGAAGATATATCAATACTTCCAAAATCTTGTATTCTATTATCCTCTCTAGACTGAAGTTGATAATATATTTGCCATTTCAAAAAGTTACTATTAATTCTTATCGAATTTTGTTGACTAGATGATAACCTTAATAAGTTTTCTCTATCTATCTTGTTATCTTTTATTACATTATTGAAGTTAGTTTTAATATATAAGTTTTTATATCTTTCTATTAAACGACTTGAAAAAGAGTTATCATCGGTATTTATAACCTCGCCATTTATCAAATATTTAGCCTCGTTATTTTCAATAATTTCACTGTGATTTTCTCTTGTTGTTGGATCAATTATTTGTTTCAAAGATAAGTCTTGAATATCTTTATACGTTAATTTATAGAACCTATCATAAATAAGATATACAAACCTAGCTGACGATTGTTTTATCTCTTCAAACCTGTTATTATCAAGTTTTGATAAGTATATTAAACTATTGTCTCTCAAAACAAAACCTAAATCATTTGAACGCAATTCCTGATTTGGTAATATCTTGATATACATTAAATCTTTTTCTGAAAGCTTTTTTTCTTCTATTATCTTTTTGAATTCCGCCTCTTTATCAGTTGCCACTAAGAATAATCCACCGTAGTCTTTATTCTTGAAATCAGCCTTGTATTTTCCAACTATGTTTCTAAACTTATTTAAATGTTCTGTATTATCTACTCTTTGTTGATAATCCCTTTCCATTTTTACCTTTTCAAAAAAATAGTCACTATTTAAATAATCTAAATTAGTAATATTAACTAAATCGTAATAGATTAAATTATTGCCGTATGATGAAACATCTTTTTTTTGAATGTTTATATAAGTTTGTACAAGCTCTTTATATTTTTCTATAGGAATGTTATATAAGTTAAATCTGTTACAAAAAGCCATAGTCTGTTCTATGTTACGGTTAGTGATAGTTAAAGGTTTTAAACTAATGAAAAGAGTTAAATCAGCATTTGGATTTAAAGTTAAATTCTTAATATCCGACAAAATCTTACCTGTTAGATAGACTATATTAGTTTTAAACGTAATTGCTACTTTGTTATCCATAGCTGATTTATTGTTTTCTATTCTTTTCGAAAAATCTTCATGAATTCTTGTCAAAGCATATTGTAATTCTTTGCTATACGGATCTTCATTATCGAACATTTTTCTAACAATTTTACTAGGTATTAAATATGGAAAATAATCTTGCATTTGCAATTGCTCAAACATCTTAGTAGTGTAGGCATAAGGCTCGTGTTCTCTTGTAAAAGCTTGTGTATTATCCGTTATATAGAAAAATAATCCATCCATTATTCGAAATCCCCCATAGCCACATTAATAGTCTCTACACCTTTATTTTCTAAATTACTGGATTTAACACCATCTTTGAACAAATCTATTATTTCAAAAAGTTCGCCTTTCCCTTGGTTAGAAAACTCTACATAATCAGTGTTCGCAGTATTAATATCTATCTCTAGTCTAGTATTAAGTATTGTTGTGTTATCTTTTTTATATTTCTTTTCCAGCTTTTGAAAAGCCCCTAAGTCATATTCTGAAATCAATTGATTTGTTGAATTTAATACGCTATAACAATATCTGTGAATATCTTTAAGAAAACTTCCTACATAATAAATTAAATAAACAAAACCTAAAAAATCATATTCGTTTATTTCAAAGCCGATATCAACTTTATATTGGTTTTTGTCGAATAAATAATTTAAACTGTTATTTAATATCGTCTTTGACTTATTCTTATAATCTAGTTTCGAAAAACTTTTTGTTTGTTTAAATAAATCCTTGGAATCTAAATATTCTTCTACATTATTAAATCTATCGGTTAAAAGCTTTATAAATTCGGGCTTTTTAAACAAATTGTCTAAAATTTCATCAATTTTTAAATAATTACTTTCTTTTAGAAAATAAAGCATACTTTCTCTTATACTTTTTAACTTCAATTTATCTATCTTGTTGTATTCTTCTTGCAAAGAAAATGGAATAAACGTGTTATCCAATATGCTTTCTATTTTATTAGCCACATCTACAATGTCAGAATATTCTGACATTTCAGAAGATGAATAAAAAATGTCAAAAACATTATTAAAATCTGTAGAATCGTATCCAATCCAAAATAGGTAATTTAGAAGTGCTGTTTGTTTTTCTTTCCCACCATGGCTTATTTCTATAAGATGTGTATATAGATTATCAAACTTTAAATTTTCGAACTTTTTTGTGTTTCTATACCTTTTTCTCGCCTCTTCTATGTTTTTGGAGATATGATAGTTCAAAATAGCAACTTGCTCTTGGTTTTCGCAGATATTAAATTCTTTAAAAACACCTATTATTCCCTTTTTTATTCTCTCTAATGATTCTTTTAAATCGTTATCTAAGTTTTCCAAAATTATCTCACCAATTATTCAAATACCATTCTTTCTATATTTTCCATCTTCTTAAACGTATCTGCCTTAGTATCTAAAATGTCTTCTGGAATATGTTGTAAATCTTTTTCTAAATCCTTAATTAAGCTTATTACACGTTTACAATCCAAATATGTTGCTCTCATTTTTACAGGAAGGATTTGCTCTTTAATAACATCGATTAACATATCCTCGCAGGACTCATCATAAACATAGATTTCCGCAGGGTTTAATAAAAACTTAGATGAAAAAACAAACATTCCATCGGGCAATCTTTCGTTCAATTCTAACGTTATTGAATTTCTATATGATTTTACTTTTGAATTATATTCGGAAGAATCACCGCAATTTAATCTTATTACGCCCTGTGATCTAACTTTATTACTATAGCTATCTATAGTTTCTTGCTTAAATATATCTTTCCTTTTCCTTTTCATTTTCTACTCCTTTAACTTTACATATTGAAAAAGGACTGTTTCCCTTATTTCTCTGTTCTTGTTATACCCGAGAAAAATAGGACTTTGGAAAAATTGAGATTTATTTGAAAAATAATATCATTGGAAAGGAAAGAAATACTGTCATTAAGTTAAAAAAGTGATAAAATTTTTTTGATTTTTTTGAAATTTATAAAATTCTTGGGTATAACACTAGTGAGAGATGGAAAAAAGAATAAACTTCTTTATTTGTTTAATTTCATTGGTTTAAATTCATAGCACTTCCATCTCTCCCTAAAATTTTAGCTTTCAGGAACTTAAATAGAAAACTAAACAACATTACGATAGTAATTCTTTGACATTTAAAAAAATATTTTTCACACGACACGCCGATTAGCATTGAAACAAAACCCCCTCCTCTATTTTGGGGTTAATCCATAAATAATGCGTAATCATATAATCTAATTTGTTAAGTTGAAATTTTCCTAAAAGCGAACAACAACCCGAACATATTCTTAACCTTATATGTAAGGGTTGTTGTTAAATCAAAATTATGTAAATTTGTTTGAGGTGTTATAAAATGCTTAAAAAACACAAAAAAATATTAATTTTTTGCCTACTGTTATCATGTTTAGTTAATACTCATAGTTATGCTAGTACTAACCTAAAGATCGATAACGATGAAATGACAGAAAAATTAATCGAATTAGACAATAAATCACTAAAAACAAAATTCTTAATTAATAATATAATAGAAAAAAAACACAGACTTTCTGAAAAATATGAAAAAGAACAGAGTTTTCAAGATGTTATATACTTTAATCAAACTGATCCTAGATTTGCCTATACCCCATACGGTGATGGCGACTTTGGAATAGTTCAAAACACAGGCTGTGGCCCGACATCTGCTGCTATGGTTGTAAGTACACTAACTAAAACCTACACAGACCCTAACGAAATAGCAAGTTGGGCTATGTTTAATGGATACAACATGGGAAATAACGGTTCATCTTGGGAACTATTCCCTGCTGTTGCTAGAAAATACGGTCTTGATTATCAGTTTAGCTACAGTATAGAAGATGCAAGAAATTGCTTAAAAACTGGAGGGCTTGTAATACTTAGCCAAAACTCATCGCTTAATAACTACTGGACTGATAGTGGTCATTTCATCGTTCTAACAGGCTATGAAGATAATTTATATACCGTAAATGATCCATATAGCATATATAGAACCGAAATATATCACACACAAGACCAAGTGTTTATTCCAAATAAAGCAATCTTTTGCTTTTGGAAAAATTAATTACACCTTTTTTTAAATTTTTTTATATATAAAAAAGCAAGCACAACATAGTGCCTGCTTTTTTAATTCCATGGATCGTCTTTATCTTCTTCCACTTTATAATAATCTGTCATTATTGTTTCATCCATATTATTATCTTCTTTCATATAATCCTTTTTAATTGATTTTGCCTTCTTTTCCATTTTACGTCTATCGAATGGTTCAAGTATCAATCCTAAAATTGTCGTTAGAAAATGCAAAATACATAAGCACATGAATTTAAAAAATTCAAATATTGCTCTTGCTACTGAAAATAGCGGTTTGAATATAAAGCCTAATATTGCAAATACGATTGATATAATCCCCAATGCTACAAATATTAAAAATATATCTCCCCAAATTCCTAAATCCATAACTACTACCACCCTTTCTTAATAATAATATATCACAAATCTTATTCTTACTATATATATATCGGAAAAATATCTGATAAAAAATAGCCCATTTTTTCTAAAAATTATACCTATCCCACAAAAACCCATGGTTTTTGTGGGTATAACAACAATGCAAGATAAATACTACTACACCTGCTTTATGCAGGAGAAATCGGATTGATTGCACCGATTTCTAAGGAAAATGCCAATAATATCTATTATTCGCCAAGAGTACTCCATTCTATAGCTTGCTATAGGTGGAGAGGTTCATTGGCCGTTTTCCTTAAAATAAAAACGCAATTTAAAATTATACGAAAGAGGAATTCAAAGTGAAAATCAAAAATAAAATACTCGCATTAACTATGGCAACAGTAATGATCCCTCAGATCTCTTTTGCATGTAGTAATGAAGTTAATGAAATATATTTAAAAAACAGCCAAATATCTATGCTAATAGAAAAGTGCAAAGAAGAAATATACAGAAAAAAAGAAGTAAGCCAAATGATTAAGAATGTAGAAAGTTTTAGAAACGATATGTATAGTAGCCCGATTTATAATCCTGTTCATATCACATACATATCATCTGACGGATTAAATAAACTTTTAGAAAATACTGGTTTAGAAAACCTTGGAGAAAGTTTTTATAAAGCTGAAGAAAATTATGGTATTAATAGTGTTTTTCTTATATCTTTAGCAATGCTCGAATCTGGTAATGGATATAGCAGAATTGCAAGAGAAAAAAATAATCTTTTTGGGTATAACTCAAACGATAGAAACCCTTACGGAGATTCTTTCGCATTTGAATCAAAAGAAGACTGTATCGATTATGTGGCTGAATCAATAAAAAGAAATTACCTATCAAGTGACGGTAAATTCTTTAACGGTTATTCAATAGAAGCAATGAATATCAACTATTGTAGTAAAGATAACTGGCACGAGCAAATCAAAGATATAATGTACAATTTATATCGTGAAATAAACGAAAGGGATATAATCTAATGTACGGAATTATAGTTAAAAAAGATAACACCATATTACCACCATCATATTATCCCCTTATGCAAGGTAAAATATGCTTTCAAGACGGTAATATAAAAATATTCTTTGAAGGGGCAATGATGAGAATGATGTTATCTAATCGCCCTCTTTTTGGTATGAACAAAATAAAAGACGATAAAGACGAATACAAAATAAGTGTTAACAATATCAATTTAGAGTTTAGAAACATATCGAGCTTATTAAAAGATCGATATATAGGTACTAAATTCGAGAATAACGATATGACTAAAGATCAGTTCTTGATGAGCTTTACGACTAATCATAAGTATGAAATTATGTATGGATTTGGTATTGGAAATGATGCAAAAAAATTCTTTTTAAGTCAAAAATACATTGAATTAGCCAAAACATCAATGAGCTGGTATAAGTAATTTTAAGGAGTTTTTATGAAGATTAAAAAAATATTTTTAATAATACTCGCTTTATTAACACTCTCATCTTGTAACAAAGCTAATACCGATATCTTACAAGAAAAAACTACAAGAAAGCAAAAAGAAATCACAATGAAAGATAAATCACTTGAGGAAATAAAAGAAGATGATATTAATAAAATCATTGAAAAACAAGACAAATTACTTAAAAGAACAGATGTTAACAAAGAATTAAAAGGCAAAGACTTAATATTTTTTAAAAGCGAGAATATTGTCGAATATGTAATAGAAGAATCTAAAAGCAAAGGGCTTCACGATTTAAAAGAGATATCTCACGAAGAAAAGCAAAAAGGAAAAACTTTTAATAAAAACTTAAATAAGTTTATGGAAAGTTTTAATAATGTTAAATTAAAAAAACAAGAAAATATATTTTCTGATTTAGAATTAAAAGACAAGGTAAACAAAGATAAAAAGTACATTTTTTTCAGCTTTTATGTAATTGAAAAGTCAATAGCTTATCAAATAGAACTAGGAATTGACGAAAACGACAATATAATCTATAAAGTTAATAATCAAAAAAGACCATCAGCTATGCTCGGTGAAAGCGGGGTCTTCACAGCTAAAAAAAACACTTATTCAAATATGTTAAAAATATTAGGAGGAAAAAATGAATAAAAAAATAGCCTTATTACTAACATTTTTCTTAATTCTACTTCTCCCCTCTTGCAAAACAGCTAAAGATAAATTTAAAAATGTATCTCCAGAACAAGCCCTAACAAATGCTATAAACGACTGGAACACAAGTAATAGCTTAAATGCCAACTTTGAAAACCCATCTACTATGACTGATTACTTTAACAAATACTATTCCTTTGCTAATCAATCTCTGTATTCCCCATTAAGATGTGTTAAATTCAATATTAAAGACGAGAAGGATAATAGATTTGACTATAAAAATCCTCCCGATGTTTATGTAATGCATGTAGATTTTATTAGCTACAATGCCTATGCTAATTATTACAACTATCTAAAAGATAAAGTATCATTAGGACAAGAAATCGCTGAAAAAAACTTAGAAAAAAACTTGTTTAAAGACCAACCACAAGAAAACAGCGAAAATCGTCTTAAAGACGAAGAAAAAGAAAAGAAATTTGTAGCCGATGAAAAAGACTGTGTAGTTTTTGAAAATGTCGCTATTAAGTTTCTAAGAAACCCTAACGGTGATTATGTAATATCTTGTGGAGAATTTCAAATTGAAGATTATACCGCTATCTTTAACGGCGACAATACCAACATTGAATTGTTCAATGTTCTATCTGGAAACTCTCTAAATGCCTATATAGACTTCCAAAAAGAAATTGTAAAAAAGAGTGGAATCAATTAAGACCCCACTCTTTTTTATTGTATAGGTTTAAACTACTTTTACTACTATTATAATTATTTTTGGTTATTATGTCTACCTACTATTTACTATTTACGTTTTTTAAGTGAAATAAAAGCACCCGCAACGCTTGTTAAAGCAGCTGCTGCTAATGTTACAACTTCAGCTTCACTACCTGCTTTAGGCAATCTAGTTTTTCTGTTTTGCACTTTTACATTCTTATTAGCTTTCTTAGGATTATTAGCTTTTTGTTCCTTACCAGCTTTTTGATCCTTACCAGCCTTTTTATCATCTTTCTTTTCGCCCTTTTTCATTTGAGCTTTTAATTTATCTAATTGTTTAGAAAGTTCTTCTTTTTCTTTCTTAACCTTTTCTAATTCTTCTTTTTGTTTTGTAGAATTTTCTAAAGCTTTTTCAAGATTTTTAATTTTTTCTACAACATTTTCTTTAGCTTTTTCTTCTTCTTTTTCTTTCTTATCAGCTTCTTTTTCACCAGCTTTTTTATCTTCAATCTTTAGTACATAGTAGTATCTTCCATCTGCACCTTGGCTAATAGAATATGAGTTATTTATTTTATCATTTTCTAAAGCTTTCTTAGCTGCTGCTTCAGCTTCTTCATATGTTGCATATCCATCTTGTACTTCTGAATCTTTTTTATCAGCTTGTGCCTTTTCATCTTCGGCGATTTTCTTAGTCCAGTAATCAGCTACTGCCTTTTCATAATCTTGTTCAGCTTTAACCCATTTATTGTATTCTTCTTTTGAAGCTTCTTCTAATGCTTTTTCACCAGCTTTTTTATCAGCTTGTGCTTTTTCATCTTCCGCAATCTTCTTAGTCCAGTAATCAGCTACTGCTTTTTCATAGTCTTGTTCAGCTTTAACCCATTTGTTGTATTCTTCTTTTGAAGCTTCTTCTAATGCTTTATCAACATCTTTTGAAGAATTTTTATGAGATTTAATTAATTCTTCTTTTAAAGCCTTAACACCTTCTACAGTCTTTCCAGCGTTGATTCTGTCAACGAAGAACTTAGAAGTAATACCATTTGCTTTTAATTCTGCAATTGCTTGTTCTTTAGCTTTCTTTAATTCTTCTTGTTTGAAAAGCTTGTTGTATTCTTTTTCAGCCTTGTCTAAGTATTCTTTTTCAGAATTCTTGTTATTGTTTTCTTTAGATTCTTTTTCTAAAGCTTTTTGTGGATCTTGCTTATGAGCTTTAATTAACTCAGCCTTTAATGATTTAACACCTTCTACAGTCTTCGCAGATTCAATTTTATCTAAGAACAACTTAGATGTAATTCCGTTAGCTTTCAAATCAGCGATTGCTTGTTTTTTAGCTTCTTCTAAAGCTTTAGAATCTTTTTTAACATCTTTTTTAGATTCTTTTTCCTTAGCTTCTTTTTCTTTTTCAGCTTTTTCTTTAGCTTCTTTTTCAGCCTTTTCTTCTTCGGCGAATTTCTTAGTCCAGTAATCAGCTACTGCATCATCATAAGATTTTTCAACTGCACCTGGATCTCCTACTTCACCTAAGTAATCATCAGCAAATGTGTTGATTGGTGCTAACAAAGTAGCAGCTAACGTAATTCCTGACATTACCTTCCACAACTTTTTACTATTTTTCATGTTTCTTTGACAATGGAAACCCTATTATAGGTTGGAATTTGTCTCCTCCTTTTTAAAAATTTGCATAAAATTTATGCTTTTAAAATCAAATTCGTTTCCAAGCAATTTTATTGCTATTCCAGTACGCTATTGTTATACCCACGAATTAGGTATATTTGGAAAAATTTGAAACATTTTTTCATATTTTTCACTTACATCTTTAAAATATCGTGATTTATAAAGACACAACAACGATTAATTCTATAAAATGTACCAATTTATGAACCTCTCCACCTATAGCAAGCTATAGAGTGGAGTTTCTTTGTTTGTAGAAAACAAAACTACAGTTTTTTAATAAGCTCCAACAACTTGATAATACAAGTTGTCTTTCCTATAAGGATGGTTCACTGCACCCTCTATCCATTTAACTGGATTACATTTAAGCATATAACTCAGATGTTGTTAATTTAATTGTTTAAATATGCCAATTCACCTCCACCTATAGCAAGCTATAGAATGGAGTACTCTTGGCTAATAATAGAAAATAGAAGCTAGAAAGATTTAGCCTCTATTTAGCCTCTATTTTCCTAATATTATTTTCTACGTTTTTTAGATAAGCTTATACCTCCTATTGTAGCTAATGCCCCGACAGCTAACGTCAATATTTCCGAGTTTACTCCTGCTTTTGGCAAATGTGAAACTTTCTTTGGTTCATGACTATTATCTTTTTCATCATTTTTATTAGTCTTTTTAGCTATATCCTCTATCTTTGTAGCTGGAATTGTCTTCTTGGCTATATCTTCTATCTTTGTAGCTGGAATTGTCTTTTTAGCTACATCTTCAATAGTTCCTATCTTTGTAGATTTATGAGTTGTAACTTTAGGATTTACAAGCTTGCCTGTTTCTTTTTCCACTTCATAGATTGTTGTAGTTGTTGTTGTAATGCCATCTTTAGTTTCAACTTCAACTTTTTTATTACCTACTTTAGTTAATCCATCAACTTTATCTTTGATTACTTTTTTAGTCACTACATCCTTTTTGCCTGATTGAGATACAGTAGTTATTTCTTTTTCGCCATCAACAGCCTTTTTAACTTCTTTTTGTTTTCCAAACTCTAATATTTCATCAGCTTCATAAGAAACTTTAGCTTTAATTGTTTCTTTAGTAGTCTTTGTTGTTTTAGCTACATCTTCAATAGTTCCTATCTTTGTAGATTTATTAGTTGTAACCTTAGGATTTACAAGCTTACCAGTTTCTTTATCTACTTCGTAGATTGTTGTAGTTGTTGTTGTAACACCATCTTTAGTTTCAACTTCAACTTTCTTATTACCTACCTTTGTTACACCGTCAATAGCCTTTCTAGTTTCTTTTTCTGTTACTATATCCTTTTTGCCTGCTTGAGATACAGTAGTTATTTCTTTTTCACCATCAACAGGCTTTTTAACTTCTTTTTGTTTTCCAAACTCTAATGTTCCATCAGCTTCATATTGAACCTTAGCCTTGATTATTCCTTTAGTAGTCTTTGTTGTTTTAGCTACATCTTCAATAGTTCCTATCTTTGTAGATTTATGAGTTGTAACTTTAGGATTTACAAGCTTGCCTGTTTCTTTTTCCACTTCATAGATTGTTGTAGTTGTTGTTGTAATGCCATCTTTTGTTTCAACTTCAACTTTCTTATTACCTACCTTTGTTACACCGTCAATAGCCTTTTTAGTTTCTTTTTCAGTCACTACATCCTTTTTGCCTGATTGAGATACAGTAGTTATTTCTTTTTCACCATCAACAGGCTTTTTAACTTCTTTTTGTTTTCCAAACTCTAATGTTCCATCAGCTTCATATTGAACCTTAGCCTTGATTATTCCTTTAGTAGTCTTTGTTGTTTTAGCTACATCTTCAATAGTTCCTATCTTTGTAGATTTATGAGTTGTAACTTTAGGATTTACAAGCTTGCCTGTTTCTTTTTCCACTTCATAGATTGTTGTAGTTGTTGTTGTAACACCATCTTTAGTTTCAACTTCAACTTTCTTATTACCTACCTTTGTTACGCCATCAACTTTATCCTTGATTACTTTTTCAGTCACTACATCCTTTTTGCCTGATTGAGATACAGTAGTTATTTCTTTTTCGCCGTCAACAGCCTTTTTAACTTCTTGTTTCTTTCCAAATTCTAATGTTTTATCAGCTTCATATTCAACCTTAGCCTTGATTATTTCTTTAGTAGTCTTTGTTGTTTTCGCTATGTCTTCAATCTCTGTTGCAGGAATTACCTTTTTAGTACCTACTTCAGTAATTTCTTTAACTGGTTTGACAACAACTTTTTCAGAAATTTTCTCTCTCTTTGTTTCTTTACCGTTTTCGTAAGTTACTTTATAAATAATTTCTTTAGTGCCATTAACACCTTTTTGAACTACTTTAGTTTCACCCTTTTTGAGCTTAGGATTTTGTTTAGTTTCTGTAGTATATTTAATAATTTCTGTTTTCTTTTCTTCTTTAGTTTCTTTTTTAACCTCTGTCGAAGAACCTGTATTATCCTTTGAATTTATTGCTATATTCGTAATACTAGTGCTATAATATTCCCAAAAAGCACTATCATTAGCTATGAGTTCACCACTTGAAACCCCACCATCATGTTTATTAAAATCTATTGACTTTTTATAAGATAAATTACTTAAACGATAAATATATTTTTTACCAACAGGTATAGAATTTTCTACTTCAACAACTATCTTAGACGGTTCACCATATTTACCTTGAATTACATCAATAACTTTTAATGAACCGCTTGAATCAGATTTAGAATAATCAACACTATATGGATTGTTCGAATTATAATCTTTTTCATAAATAGAAGAACTTGAAGAAGATATAGTATCACCTTTTTTTATTAAAGATATGTCGAAACCATTATCAATTTCTAAAGTAAATTTTTCTCCTTTCAAGTCATCTTTCTTTAAACCACCTTTTTCTCCACCATTACTTAAAGATAAAGATAGATACGATTTATAAAAACCATTAGAATCTTTATCATTATAAGTATAGGTGTTCCCAAACGGATACACCAACGTAGCTTGAGCATTAAAAATATTGGTTGAGACTTCTTTTTGACCATCAATCAAAAACTTATAAGAATAATTAAAGGTTCTACTATCAGGATCATAATCTGATATAGAATAACGTAAACCCGGACTAATTTCACAATTTATGTGCAACTTGACATCATTTCTATCAACTATCTTGTCGGTAAAAACAACCTTAAGTATTCTAGGAACATTAGTGTCAGTACTATAACTTGAGTCAGTTTTAGACCTTACTATATTTTCTGTACGACTTGTAACATAACCAATTTTGACACCATCTTGAACAATATCAAAACTTGTACGTAAAAGAGTAGAGCCTAAAACTTTTATTTCAATATAATCCCCTGCTTTATAGGGTTTGTTGGATTTAGAAATTAATTCAAAAGATATTTTAGAATATGGATTATAAGGGTTTCTGTCTGTTGAAGATATTTTAAAATTCTTAATTAAAAAATTACTACTTACATCGCTACCAGTAGCTTTAACTGGTACTCTTTCAATATTATCACTAATTTCCAAACCTACATTAGGTGCTAAATCATCATTTGCTATTTCAGCGAATGATGGACTTGTCATCAGTATTGTTCCCAATATGAATGATGTAGACAATACTTTCAACATTTTTTTGTTTTTCATTAAAAACCTCCTAAAGTTTTTTTAATTTTCTCTGACTACCCCCCCCACAATCAATATCGTGGGTTTTTTGACATTATTGTTATACCCACGAATAAGGCGTATTTGTAAAAATTTGATTTTTTCGCAATGATAACATAATCAAGCCTAATTTCCGAAAGAAAAAATAAGGGCTAGGTATAAACCCAACCCTTATTTTCTTTTATAGACTTTATCTAATGTTGCCCTTACAACTATTCTGTTTTTGGGATAAAAATGATTAACGTCATCGCAAGTGTACAAAGTAATCAGCCTTTCATTTGTGTTTTCGTTAATTAGCTTTGTATCGTTTTTATTTACTCTTTTAACAAAATTTACCTTATACAAGTACACATTGTCATTATCACTAACCTTAATAACGTCGCCTCGTTTTAAGTAGCGTAATGATGTAAACAAAAACTTTTTATTATATCTGCTGCAATGACCGGCAAGTATATAATTACCAACCTCACCCATTCTAACCTCATTCCTAGGAAGTTGTTCGCAAGCACCCTTCATTAAATTAGCATTATTTAAGCCTTCATAGATTTTAAGGTTTAGACCTATTTGATCTATTACTAGTTTTCCTTTAGGCATAGCTAAGTTCATTTCATCTTTGTATTTTAAGATTGTTCTTGCTGACAACATTTCAACATTGTCTTCATTATAATCGGGTATTAATCCTATTTCAGAGTTTTCTTTGTAAGATGTATTATATAGTATTATTTTCTCCATTAATTCGTCAGATTTAAAATAGAGAATGGCAGAAAACAAGATAAGCATAATACCCAACATTATAACCAACTTATTTTTCATATCTAAATTTTCTTTTTCCAAACACTAAAGGTGTAATTACCATACCCATACCTAATACTAGAGGTATAATAAAACCAAAATTACTAATATTTGTTTTTGCGTATTTGTTTGTCTTTTTAGTGTTTGTAGTTTTTTCTTGAACTTGATTTATTTTATTATTATCTTTAGGTGTTTTCTTATTTGTTTTATTTTCCTTAACTATTGCAATATGTTTTGGAAAATATTTTACAGTTTTTGGTGTTTTATCGTCTACTGTAAACAAAAAATCTTTAGATTTAATAAAACCATTTGCTGTTGCTTTTTCCTTAATGACATATTCGCCTTTTTCTAATTTCACTGTTTCTTTCGACTTGTTTTTCATGTCAATTACAGATTTTCTATCTTTTGTTTGATTAGATATTTCGTACTCAAAACCTTTAATTGGGTTTTTCTGTGAATCTATATTTTCTATCACGAAGTTTATTGAATCATCTGTATTTTTAAAGCTAGAAAAAGATAAGCACATAATTAAGCATAGAAATAATATTTTAATTTTTTTCATGTCTTTCTCCTTTACCAACAAAACTTAAAATTAACAACAATAAAGCTAAAACCGATATTGATAATAGGACAATCTCGTAGATCGATATTTTAAATTTAAACTTATCCATACTGCCACTAAATTTAGTCTTTTTCCCTATTACATGAATTCTGTTAGCACCATCTAAACTACATGTTCTAAGTGTAACGTACTTGTTGTTGTCGTTAAATTTTTCAATAAAATTACGCTCATTGTCAGGGCTTACTAATTTATTCTCGATGACAGAAAACTGTTCTATTTCATTTTTGGTGTTTTTGATATAGAATTTATCTTTCTTATTTAAGTCTTTAATGTTCATTAATAAGACACTATCAGATAAGCCATTGTGACTAGTCAAGACCTCATTATTTGTGTTCTCGTATTCTTCAATACTTCCTACACCATTTATTAAAGCCATTTCACTAACATCTTCATATATCGGAAGCTTAACATCTATTTTAGGGATATACAAAACCCCCTTAACTTTTAATAGATTTTTAGCTATATTTGTATTATCATTGTCTTTAATTTCAAATTGTTTTTCAAAAGCTTGGATAGTTTTTTGTTGTCTATTATGATTGTAGATTCTAATTTGATAGATTGGCATAATGGTAAAAATAATTACCATTATTAAGCCTAATCTAACAAATATTTTTAAACCATTATTTAGCTTTTTCTTTTTCATCTTTTTTAAGTTTGATATAAAATACCGATATTAACATTAAAGAGCCACCAGCTATTGCAACTGTCTTTATTAAATCTTCCTTACCCGTTACAACGAGTTCTCCATCTTTCGAGTTTACAATATCTTTAATTGTTCCGTCTTTAACACTATCATCTTTAATTACAATCTTTGTCTTAGTGTCTTTTGATAACCTATATCCACTAGGAGCTTTTATTTCTCTAAGATAATATATACCAGAAGATAAACCTACAACATTAAAACTTCCATCATCTGATGAAATAAATTTATACGCTTTATTATCGTCAACCTTTTCAAAGCTTATCGCTTTTCCTTTTTCGTTTTCCTTAAAGCCTACAAACTTTTCGCCTTTTTCGTTTTCTAATATAAATTCAGCACCTTTTAAACCTTTTTTATTAGTTTCAAAAATGGTATCATTAACTTTTTTGACCTTAAAACCATAAGTTGTAAACTTAGTTTCTTTATTTTCAACTCTGTCTTTATTGTTGTTATATTTTGAGTTGTTAAACACGAATTCAACTTTGTTTTTATAGTCACCATTAGCAACTATGTTGTTTTTGTTTTTAAACTGTGCCTTGTATTTTATCGCTATGTTATCTTGTAAATTTTCATTGTCGATAAAACTAATTTCAAATGCGTTTTTATCCTTGTTAAAAGCTATTTTATAGTCTTTATCTTTTTCAAGTAATGACGTTTTTGATTTTATGGTAAAAGAATTTTCAATATATTCTAGGTGATCTGTTATGTTGTCTCCTAAAACCAACTTATCTTTTACAACTAGCTTGGAATAATCTTTAATGTCTTTTGGAACATCTACATCTATTCTAAAATCTATGTCTTCAAATATTGCGTAATTGTTCTTTTTTACTTTAGATAAGTCTTTAGATTTTGTTTCGTTAACGATTCTTTTATTAGAATACGCTCTTTCGTAATTTACAAAGTGTTTAAACTCTTTTGAACTGTTGATATTTCCATTTTCATCTACACTAAACGATAACTTATTATTAGAATCTAATTTTGAAATACCGCTAACTAAATACTTAGAATTGTCGTTATCTTTTTTTAAATCATCAACAAGAGAATCTACAGCTTGTTCAACTAAGAAATAATTGCCCTTGACTAGATTATTAAGAGTAATCTTTCCGTTTTTTGTTTCTAAAATCATATCTTTATCGAATGATTTTACAACTTTTGCGTTTTCGATATCACTTGCTTTTCCGTAATATAGCTTAAATCTTGCACCGTCTAAAGGTTTTTCTTCATTTTCTTTATTATCTTGTGCAAATTTAAAGAAATCTAGACTTAAATTATTTGCTGGATTTATTTGGTTTTTAGGATATAAGTGTAATTGTTTAGTATGGCCATTATATGGAATACTAAAACATATTGGCTTTGATCTCTTAATAGTAGATGTAGGGCTTGTAGTTTCGACTAAAACATACAAATCATCATGTTTTGGGTTTTTAATCTCTATTTTAGAAATCCCTTCATCATTTACCTTTATTTCATCATTTATCTTAGAGAACTTAAATGATGTTTTCTTATTATCTAATACTGCTTTTCCCACTTCATCTGCTATTTTAAACATATCTTTTTCTACTTTTAAAACAGAATTGTCTACTTTATATAGAGAAAAACCGACATCACCATATTTTTGTCTGTTATATGGCTTTACATCAGGATTATCTATTTTTAATTCATCGCCTGTGTTTTTGATAAAATCATTTATCTTGTTTTTATACATCAGTTTATGAATGTAGATAGTAAATTCCTCTGTTTGCGTTTTACTTGTGATATTAATATTATTAATACCACTTGCAAAAGTCAGCTGTGGAATAAGCATAGCCAAAGATAACGTTGATAACGTCAAAACCTTTAGTAATCTTTTTGATTTCACACTATCTCTCCTTTCTTTTATTTTTTAAAAATTGTCTAATGTTTGATATTAATAATATTAAACATATTAGAAAGATTATTATTAGGAATATTTCAAATTTTGACAAGATAAACTTTGGAGAAGGTATTTTTTTAATCTCCTTATTAAATCTACCTAGAACATGTAATCTATGTGAATTTATTCCTGTCGGCGTACATGTTCTTAAAGTTATATACTTTTCATCCTTATTTGGTTTTTTGAAATATTGTAATTCACTTGCAGGTGAAACAACCTTTTTGTCTATGATCGTATACTCACGAATCTTGTTGTCAGTTGTTTTGATATAGAATTTATTTCCTATTTTTAATCTATCTAAATTTGTAAATAAGTCTTTAACAGATGATCCATTGTGACTTGTTAGAATTGTATTTTGACCTTTTGTATCTAGGATATCCCCCGTTCCCTCAATAATTCCACAACCCTCATTTAATGACTTTTCCAAAGAGTTGTTATATATTGTTGTGTTTAAGTTGATATCCGGCACATTTAAAATACCTACTGGTGTATTTAAAGCCTTGGCAACGGATAAACTACTATTATCTTTTTTTTCTTCAACTTTGATATTGTCTAATCTCTTGTTAAATTCTTCAATCTTCAATCTTTCTTGATTCTTAGAAACAACCTCGATATTATACAAATAAAAAGCTGATACAAACATTATGACAATTAATATGAAGCTTGAAATATAATTTCTTAAATTTTTCATATTTTTTTAAAGGGGATAACTTAATATCCCCTTATTTAATTTAAGCATTAACTTCTTTTTTCTTTTTAGTAACGACTGCAACGCCTAATAGACCAACTGTAGCAACTACTGTATAACCCATAGCATCCAAACCTGTTACTGGAAGTGGAGTATCTTTGCTGTTTTTAATATTAACAGCTGCGTTATTAGCATCTTTTGAGTTAGCATCTAATGTGAACTCAGTAATAGCATCGTCTCCATCAGGTAATCTAAATCCTTCAGGTGCTTTAGTTTCAACTAATCTATACTTACCTTCCTTTAATCCTTTGATTTCAAAAGAACCGTCTTCTTTACTTACTACATCTTTAAATCTTTCAACAATTTCCCAGTTGCCTTTGTTTTCTTTTTCAAGTCTGAAGTGTGCATCTTTCAATCCACCTTCACCTAATAATGTAGTTCCCCAAAGACCAGCATCTTTCTTAACAAATCTCTTACCATAAGAATCGACATCAACGTGATTATCCTTGTCGCCGTCTCCACCTTCACCCGGATTTTCTTTAGGATGAGTTCCGTTATCGTAATCAATACCTGCGTTATTTGACAATGTAGCGTTTAAGTCAACACTTTCATCAATTGAAGCGTTATATTGAACTACAACATCCCTACCAGCAAATTTTCCAGCTAACTCTGGAGACAATTTCAAAGCTATTTCAAAAGCCTTACCATTAGTTAAACCTTCTGTCGTTAATGTATAATCCTTGCCGACCGTTAATTCTTCTTCGTCAAGGTCTACATATTCGCCTTCTTTTTTAGCTAATTTAACTTTAATTGATTTTGTATCAACTTTTAAAGATTTATTAGGAGTGTCTGATAATTTGAAATGATCATAATCTTTGATGTCATTTGGAATATATGTTGTCAATTCAAAAGGAATGACTTCTCCTGCATCATAACTTAATGTTTTTCCTGCAACAGCACCTACTATTTGTTTCTTTAATTCTGGTTTTTCATAGTTAACTAAAGGAATATTATTATATTTTTGTCCACCATCAGTAAGTTGAATAAGAGCAATACTTCTAGTATCGTTAATATCTTTTCTCAATATCCTAACATCACCTTCTTTAGTAACTCCGAAACCTAAACCGTTGTTATCATCATTCAAACAATACTTAGATATCAATTTATTATTTGCAGAAGCTGTTTCAACAAAATAGTATTCTCCGACTTCTAAGTCATTTACGGTTATTTTACCTTCGCTATTAGTTTTTAAATCTCCACCAACTTTTATACCTTTACCTCTTTCACCTTTGTAAAGATTAAAAGTAGCTCCTTCTAGTGGACTATTCGTAAGTGGATTATCTGTTTTTCCTTTTTCACTTTGAACTTTTTTCAAAGTAAATGAGATAGCTTGCACTTTATTTTTAGGATATAAGTGAATATCTTTTTCAAAACCCTTACCTTCAGTATTTGTCATAGGCAAGGAAATAAACATTGGTTTCGCTTTTTGTTTAGTGTTACTATTACTTTTTTCAATTATTACATAATCGCCTTTTTCAAGTTCGAACTTAACATTACCATTTTCATCTACTACTTGTGATGAAACCTCTTGAACACCATATTCCTCTTTTACGTTTCGTTTTTTTGAGTGTTTAGATGGTTTTGTAGTGCCTAACTTTTCAACTATATCAGCTACTGCTTGTGGGGATTCTTCTTTATATCCACTCGCAGGCTTTGTTAGTTTATATACATTAAATGAAATTTCACCGTACTTAGCTTTGTTGTATGGCACTGCTCCTTGCAAATCTTTTAGTTCTTTACCAGTGTTTTTAAGTTCAATATCTTTTTCACTGATAAGTTTATGCAAAGTTACATTGTACTTTTCATTTTGTGTAGCTGTAACAGCAGGTTGTGTAACTGCTGCTGCATTTGCTTTAACTTCTGAAATAATTGGTTGTAGCATTAAAGATAATGCTAAAGTTGTCATTACTGCTTTTTTAATTGTGTTTTTGTTCATAAAATTTTACTCCTTTAATTTAATCGGTTAGGAGGAAATTATTCCTCCACCGATTTTCTTTTCTTTATTACATAGGCTATTGCTATTAAGCCTAGTAAACTTACCATTACTATCATTGATGAGTTAAGACCGGTTACTACAAGTTGTTGATGAGCATTAGTAAATATTATGTCATCAGTATTTACAACACCTGTGATATTACCTTCTCCATCATCTTTGATTTCTACTTTTACTTTGTAAATCTTGTCATCATATTTAATATCTTTTTGCCTATCATTAGATTCAAAGATTTCATACTCATAAGTCTTTCCAATATCTTCAAAACCTAGAGTAATATCTTTAAACAAGATTTCACCATCTTCGTTATTATAGGCTTTCTGTATTAATTCACCGTCTTTAACTACTGTAAATGTGAATTTATACTTAGAAATGTCTTTGCCTAATAACTTCTTAGTACCTTTGAAGTTAAAACTACCAATTGGCTTGTATTCATTAACTAATTTTAATTCAGATGTCTTATCTTTGATGATCTTAGTTTGAACTACTGAATTACTGTTTAATTCAAAACCTTTAGGTAATATTTCTTCAATTTTTACATCAACATTTTCAGGTAATTTTTCAATAGTTAAAATTTCATTGTTTTTAATGGTCAAAGTTGCACCATTTTTAACAACTTGTGTTAAACCATTACTAGATTGTGCATTATATTCACCAGCTAATGGTTTATTATCTTTAGTTAATGAAATCTTAAAACTATATTCTTTGTTTTTAATACTGTCAGTTAGGTTAAGAACATTCTTACTAATCTTTAAGTTTCCAAAATTTTCTTCTTTAGGGATTTCAGGCTTGTAATTATTCTTAAATACTGCACCGTCAGCATCATAAGCTACATTAACTTTCAAATTACCATTGTTTTCGTCTACTGCATTTACTTTCACGATTTCTTCGTGAGTATCATAAACTATATCTTTTTGGCTATCGTTAATTTCTTTAATCTTATATGTGAAATTACCAGCCTTTTCAATATCTACTAAACCAAAATCAATATTGCCGTTAGAATCATTGTTAGATTCAGCAACTGTCTTGTTGTTTTCGTCTAATAGGACAAACTTAAATTGACCTTGCTTTAAGTCTTTATTTTCAAGTAACTTCGTAGCCTTGATATTAAAACTACCTTTAGCGTTGTACTCATTAGTTGCAATTACATTTACTACTTCGTTTACACCAACAATACCACTAGCTTTATCAATAGATTTCAACTTGTATCCATCAGGGATATTTAATTCCTTGATTTCATAACGACTATCAGCTTTCAAATTAGTAAATTCTTTAACTTCATTGTTCTTCAAAGTAATTTCTTGAACATTTCCATCAATATTTACGCTGAATTTAAAGTTTTTAGTCTTGTTATCAGTTCCTTCGACAAGTTTCTTTAAAACTAGCTTAGAAGGTTTAGTCTTATTGTTGAAAATTACTCCATCACTATCATAAGTTATATCTGCTTTTAAGTTGCCTTTTTTATCTTCACTAACAACTACTTTAACTTTTTCTTCATGTCCGTCATAAATGATATTATTGTCACCACCTTTGACTTCTTTTATAGTGTAGTTAAATTCGCCTTTAGTGTTGAAATCAAGTTTCTTAAAGCTTATAAAACCACCTTCAGTTGATGTTTGAGTATCAACTACTTGATTATCTTTAATAAGATTAAACTTATATCCTGAAGCACCTTGTCCGTCTAATAGTTTTCTACCTTTGATATAAGCATTAGTTGATTTAGGATCATACTTATTAGTAAACGTTGAAACAATTTCTTCGTTAGGCTTAATAACACCTTTATCATTCTTAGCTTCAACAAGTTGCCATCCTTCATCAGTTTCTTCATAGATTTCATACTCTAATCCTGAAGGTAGATTATCAAAAGTTACTGATTCATTAGCCCTTAAAGTAAATTCACCTTCACCATTTTTGATTTCAACTGAATTATCTTTATCCTTAAATATCGCATAAAGTGTAACAGTCTCACCAATATTAGCTAAATTACTATAAGACCCGCCAGCTTTATAACTTGTACCAGTTCCATCAGGACTTGTGTTCCACTCTACAAATTCTTTGTTAAACAAGTATAAATTACTTGCATCAGGTATTTTAAAGCTATCTCCGTATTTAACTTTCATATCTTCAACTAAGCCGTTAGCACCATTACTATTGAATTTAACTGTATAACTTGTAGGTTTTTTATCTCGAACCCACCATCCTGCCATCGCAGAAGGGTTAGAATTAAATTTATCTGCAAAATCCCAAGATGATATCTTTATATACGTCTTGTCTTCTCTACTCCACGAATATAAATATTTTAATGAATTGTAAGCCATATCAGCCAATTTAGTATCATCTTTAAACTTAAAGTTTGAAGGTATATAAATTTTAGTTGCTTTAGCTTCATAGAACATCCCACTCATAATAGTTACGTTTGATGTATCGAACTTATCTCCGAGATTGATTGTCATTGCTTGAGAGCGATAAAACATATTTTGCATATTTTCTACATTCTTCGTATTAAACATATCTCCGAGATTGATTATTTCTGCTTCTGAATCAGTAAACATATGACTCATGTTTGTTACATTGCTTGTATCAAACTTATCGCCGAGGTTGATTGTGGTTGCTTGAGAATATCTGAACATATTATCCATGTTCGTTACATTGCTTGTATCGAACTTGTCGCCGAAATTGATTGTGGTTGCTTGAGAATTATAGAACATACCGTCCATGTTTGTTACATTGCTTGTATCAAACTTATCGCCGAGGTTGATTGTGGTTGCTTGAGAATTATAGAACATATGTTCCATGTTTGTTACATTGCTTGTATCGAAACCTTGTAAATTAATCTCTTTGGCTTGAGATTTTTCAAAGAAACCAATCCAAACCTTATACAAGCTACCAATAGGTCTTACAGTACCTTCCACTCGAATCTTATCAAAAGTTCCTTCATAATTATGCCAAGGTGCATAATTTCCAGAATAATCATTAACAGTAAACTCACCAACACTACCCGATGTTGGTCTTAAAACAAGCTCTCTGTTGTCAAATATTTCCCAAGTAGTTGTACCCATAGTACCCGAATGAACTATTCTAGGTGCCGCTGCATAACTTGTCGTAGGCTTAATCAAACTTACCAAAGCCGTTCTCGAAGATTTCAAAATCTTTCCAAAATCATTTGCTAAATCATTTTTAGCAAACATTGTGTTAACTTTATTTAAAGCTTGATATGTGCCTCTGATGATTCTTGAACGGTTTAACCAACCTTTGTTTATCATCTTGTCAATTGAACTTTGAGAAACATTATCACCAATATAGACTTTAGTAGCTTTTAGCTTATAGAACATATAGCCCATATTAGTCACTTTAGATATATCGAACTTATTTCCGAGGTTGATTGTTATAGCTTTTGAATCATAAAACATATAATGCATGTCAGTTACATTGCTCGTATCAAACTTATCTCCGAGGTTGATTGTAGTAACTTGTGAATTATGGAACATACCATTCATATTCGTTACATTGCTTGTATCAAACTTATCTCCGAAATTGATTGTAGTAGCTTGTGAACCTCGGAACATATCCTCCATATTAGTTACTTTAGATGTATCAAACTTGTCTCCAAGATTGATTGTGGTTGCTTGAGAACTAGCGAACATACTACGCATATTAGTTACATTTGATGTATCAAAATTATCTCCTAAATTGATTGTAGTAGAATGTGCATTATAGAACATACTATTCATGTCAGTTGCTTTAGATGTGTCGAAACCTTGTAAATTAATTTCTTTAGCTTGAGAACTGTTAAAGAAACTTATATTATTTTTTATCAACAATCCAGAAAACATCAGATGACCTTGAGACGTAAACTTATCAACATTACAGATATCGCCGTTAGCTATATTAACTAAAGTTCCAGCTTTAAATGTTTTATCATAAATATTTGTACTATCTTCAGCCCAGTAAATGTTGTTCAAATCATGTGATTTACCAACATTACCTTCTGCTGAATACATCAGCATGTCCTTTGAGCCATTATTGTCTACGATTTTAACCAAGATTTTGTCAGTAAATGCTTTAAAGATTATCTTGTTATCTTTAACAACTAAATCTTTATTATCAAAAGCAATATTACCATTACTATCTACTGTATAACTAAACAAAGTATCGGCTTTATAAGTTTTACCATTGTTTTGCCAATCATAATACCATTTATCAGCTTTAGGAAGTATGAAACTGTGAGTACCTTCTTCGAGACTTAGTGTGATAGGGTCTGGAGCTTTTCCTTCACTCACTTCAAATACAGCTTGTAGTGGTTCTTTTAACTTATCTCTTGTCAAGTTAAATTTACCTGTTGGAATATCTTTTTCATCGCCAGTAAACTTAATTTTAAACTTAAATTCTTTATTAGGATCTCCGTTCTGGATTCTCTTTTCGACTTTAAGTTTTCCAGGCAAATACTTGTTAACAAATACAGGTTCGTTTTCCTTGTTGTTGATATCGTCAGTTTTTAAGTCCTTAGTTATTACATCAAACGATAATTTACCATCACCATTATCTACAACTTTTACAGTATATTGAATTTGTGAATTGTCATAGATTATGTTTTTGTCATTTCCTTTGATTTCTTCAGCAATAAACTCAAATGTTTTACCGATATCTTTTTCAGCAAACTTAATCTTTGAGAAATTAATTTCACCTTTGTCGTTATTAACACCTTCAGCAACTTTCAAACCTGTAGCTTTGTTCTTTAAGACAAAGTTAAATGTCGGATAAGTTTTATCAACGCTTCCCTTAACTTTTTTATAAGCTTTTATGCTTAAATCTCCAGTTGCTTTGTAGATGTTCTTAAACTGTGGAGTATTTTCACCATAATCTGGCGTAATTGTCAAAGTACCGTCACCGTTATCTTTAATGCTTACTTTTACTTTTTCTTCGTGAGTATCAAAAGTCATTCCTTTTGAATCATTCACTCTTTCTTTAATTACATACTCGTAAGTTTTTCCTACATCTTTGTTATCAAAGTATAGTGATGAAAAGTAAACTAATCCATCTTTTAGATTAGATGCTGATTTTATAATTTTACCGTCTTTATACAAATCGAATATAAAATCATAAGCGTTTAAGTCTTTATTTTCTAAAACCTTTTTAGCCTTAATATTAATCTTTCCAGTAGTCTTATAGTCATTTTGAGCCACTAGACTAACTTTATCATTAGCTTTAGGTTCAGCTCTTAAATCATTAACTAATTTAAAGCCAGCTTTTTCCTTTTCTTTAAATTCAACTTTAGAATAAATTGAAACATCTTTAATAACTATCTTTTGGTTTTCTTTTAATTTAAAAGTATAACCATTTTTAAGTTCACCCTTACCATTTGGAAGAATAGAGTTATTGATGATTTCATACTTGTAGGAACTACCATCAGCTTTACCATCTTTGCCTTTAAAGTAAACTGTAAACTCATATTCCTTACCCTTTGTTGCATTAGTTCCATTAAGAACTTTCTTTTCTAACTCAACATCACCATAAGGATAATAATGATTTTCTATTACATTATCTTTAACTACCTGATAATAAGCTTTGTCAGTTACTTCTTCTTTAACTTTGTAATCAATTAGCTTACCATTTTCATACTTAAATAAATCTTTAAATTCGTATTCCCAATTATTTCCAGTACCTCTAATGTTTTGAGTTTTAACAAGCTTGTCATTAGCATACAAATTAAGCTTAATTTCTTTAGGTCTTACTTTATCATTATCGTCAAACCATTTTTTAGTACCTTTGAAATCAATCTTTTCAGGAACGTGAACATTACTTACGTCATAATTTATGCCAACTTTTGTTTCATCAATCTTATTGATTCTAAGATTATATCCTTCAACCTCATCTTCACTGATTGAATATTGAATAGGTTTAGAATTTTCATCTAAATAAGTTACAGCAAATTCACCAGACCATTTATTGTCTTTATTTAACTTAACTATATTGTCTGTTTTCTTACCATTAGCATATAATCTTAAAGTGACTTCATCTACTCTTTTACCGTCTCTATTATTATCATCATCCCAATTCTTTTTAACTTTAATAGAGAATGGTTTTAGACCAACTTTAGTATAGCCGTAGTTAATTAACTTATCCTTACTTTCAACACCTTTTTTTGCATCGATTTGTGTCATTATTGAAACTACGCTATTGTACGCATGAGCACCACCTGATAAACCTTCTTCAGTTTCCCCAACTTTTCTTTGTTTATCAAAATAATCATTCTTGTTAGCTTCTTTAATCTCCGGTGCTTTCATCTTAACAAAAGCTGAAATAGATTCTTTTAAACCTAATACATAATCACTACCGTCTTCTTTTTTGCTAGCGTCTATTGCAATAGCTTTAATAGTAGACTTATCTTTAGGCATTGTAGTAGTCCAAATACTACTATCTTTTAAATTATTATGCTTCCTATCATTTTCGTTTTGTAAATCTAAATCGTCTCGTGTTGAGTAATAAACTACAGGCCTTATTCCTTTCGCTTTCAACGAAGATAAATCTAAATCTACAAAAGTTCCTTTCCATTGAGTATCTTTATAATCATCACTAGATTTATCGGGAACATACTTTTCTAAATTATCATAGAAAACTATATCTTTAGCTTTCGTAGTATCTGTGTTTTTGATTCTTAGTCTATAAGTATAAAGACCGTTTTCAAAAACATTCTTAGCTAATTCTTCAACTTGACCATCACCAAAAACACCTTCTTCGTTAACGTCAACATCTTTTCTGAGTGATGTTTTGGCAATTGTATTAACAATTAAATCAGTATAATCATGTGAATACAAGAAAACAGGATTATTATGATCTTTATTTAAATTAGTCATAATATCGGCTACATTAGATACACCTGATTTACTTGTATGGTTATTTTCAGCTAATGGATTATCAGGTTCACCTTTATAACCTTTAATGTTACCAACATTTTCGCTTAAAGATTCAAAAGCAACTACATTATCTACCTTTTTACCATAATCACCTAAAGACTCCCAAGTGTATTTTGCATCATAAGTTAAAACTTGTTTAGCGTTATAACCTTCATAACCTGTAAAGTTTTCTTTAGAACTATAATTGTACTTAGGTTCAACTTTAGTTTTAACTATCATTAAAGTTCTATCAGTATTCTTATAGTTTTCGATTAATTTAACATCAAGAATAGTTCCATTATTAATTTTTAAACTTCTTGTATTCGGAACAACACCTTTAGGTAACAAGTCGTACCAAATAGCCTCTTTCTGTTCAGGATATAAACCAGACTTTATAACCTCATTCAAATCATTTTTAGATTGAATATTTGTTTGGTTAGTCATAGTGATAGAATACTTCAAATCAACAAATCTATCCCTAATGTTATTTTCTTTACTACCGTCATAAACAAGCTTTTTATCTAAAATAGATCCATGAGCAAACGCTGAAATCATATCATAATGAGCTTCAGTGTTAATAAAACTCATTTGCTTATATAATTTAACATCCATTCTAGCCCTATTCCATACATAATTTGTAGGGGTATCAGTAGATTCAAGTTGCTTATTTATATGGTTTTTAATGTTTTCTGAAGATTTTAATTTTATAAAAGGTTTCATTTCGAATATTACTGCTGGATTTAAAGTTTCATATTCTACTCTAAAATCTACTACATTTTTAGGAAAATCTATTGTTTCACTATTTAAACCCTTACCATCTTTTTTAGTTATTATACATTTACCGGTTTTATAAGAAACTGTCGCATAATCTTCAAAAGTTTTTCCATCATAAGATATTTTTAAATTCAAATCAGGGATTTTAGAATCATCCTTGTCTTGAATATATCCATAATATCCTTGTAATATCTCGCCATATTCAATAGCGTTTCTTTCGTTTTCAAAATATCCACGACCGTCTTGTTGATATTTTTGATAATCATAAACAACAGGCTTTTTGAAAGTTAATTTAGTGAATTCGAAATCATCTTTATCTAAAGATGTTTTATATCCGTCATATCTGACGTTTTCATCTGTTGTTATAACTTTATAAGGAACTTTCTTGTAATTATTAATATCATCACGATTTTTTCCTTGTTCGATAGTCCACTTATAACCAAAAGCACGAGGTCTAACCCAATACTCTAATTCTACATCTTCGCCTTTTTGAAGCTTATTTAAAGCATAGTTGTATTGATGATCTCCTCTTTTATCTACCCAGAAATGACCTTCAGGTGCTAAGAATTGTATCTTACGATATTCTTTGTAATCGCTTGCCGAAGATTTTGTTTGTTCCTTATCATCAACTGATGTCATCACAAAATCAACATTATTAGATAACTTATAATCAACACCATAGTCCATATTCTTATTAGGATATGCTACATAAACTGTCGCATAAAAGTTATAACCGGTAGTAAATCCACTAAAATTATTAGGATCTGTCAAAGTATCGGTATTATTGCCTTTAACAATCTTTCCATCACTTTTCTTATATCCTAAAACTATCGGATTACCTTTAGCTGTCATTGAAGACTTATCCACAACCTTTAAACTAAATGGTTGAGAACCATTAGCTTTCGCATGAATGTCATATGTCATATAAACATAATCTTTATCATTTGAAGGTTTTAATTCACTAGGATAATCTTTAGACCACATTTCACGAGGTCTATAATAAGCTCTTTTACTAGCTTCACTAACCCACGCTCTTGTATCAACTACTGCATTTATTTTGTTAGATGATAAAGACAATTCTTGATTGTTTTTAGTTTGAACTTTGATATTCGCACTAAAATCATCAGTCTTATAGCCTGTAACCTTGTCCTTAATAGTATGAGGTCTTAGGTCTTCAAAGCTCATTTCCATATAGCCTTGAGTTGCTGCTGATAATTTCTTAGTGTTTATAAAAACATAAGAATCTTCCCTTTCAACATAAGCAAAATCTCCTGATTTATCAGGTGCTTCTAATACAGCAAGCTTCGTAATTCCTGTTAGATTACCGTCTCTGTCTCTAAAAATTTTCTTAGGAACAGAAATTTGAATAGATCCTGCTGGATAATCATATCCCCCAGATAACGCATAGTTAATTCTCAATTGAACTTTTTGTAAACCATCATCGTGCCATTTAACATTTAATTGAGAATCGTTGTTATCTTTTACAGCATCTTCTGTAACCCAATCAACTGAAAGTGATTCGATTTTAGAACCATCAGCCTCAACTGCACCTACAGGCTTAAAATCAAATTCTTCAGAAACTTCCGGAACTACTTCGTCTTCACCAGAAAAACTAGACTTAAGTTTTGTTTCATCTAATTTCACAGGTTCGACTAACTTAGGCGGTGCCTTGTTTGAATCTTTAGAAATTTTTTCATTTCCTTGTATAACATTTGTGCTATTTTTTATTACACCTTTTTCTTCCTCGTGATATGCAAGAGATGTAATCGCCGGCATCGAGAACTGAAAAAGCATCATAAACGCTAAAAGAAACGAAAAAATTCTCGTAATTCTTCTGTTCAAATTATTTCTCCTTTCCGTATATTTTTTTGTGAGATTAATGTCTGTTTGTATTGATTAAGAAGTATCTAGAATATTCAGATTATATATAACCATAATATACTCTCCTTTCGATATGTATTTGCATTATTAACTTTTAGTTTTACGCAGTTTCTTGTTTCATCATTGTTATACCCACACAAACCTACATCTGTTAGAAATCTAAAAATACCGCAAACCATATGACAGAAAAACTATCACTAATGATATATTTTTAGCGTTCTTCTCAAAAAAATTCTAAATCATGCAAAATCGTGGGTATAACAATAACGAAATAATAAGGAAAGGAGATTTGGGATTAATTTACCCATATCAATTGAATTTATGAAGAAAAATAAGAGAAATGAAAGAATGTTGAAGTTATTAGCTTGCTGTTTAATTGCAGGAAGCGTATTTCCTATCAACGTATTAGCTGATAACGAAAACCCTATAAAGCTTGAACAAAAAGCTGAAATTAAAGAACAAAGTGACAAAGATATTAAACTAAAAGCTGTTAATCTAGTCAAAGTAAAAGTATTACGAGTTGTTGATGGCGATACATTTAAGTGTATAATTGACGGGAAAGAACAAACCGTAAGGCTAATTGGCGTTGATACACCTGAATCAGTTAATCCAAATAAGGAAAAAAATACCGTTGAAGGAAAAATCGCCTCTGAATATACGAAAAGATACTTAGAAAATCGTGATGTTGAATTAGAATACGATATCCAAAAAACAGATAAGTACGGAAGAGTTCTAGCGTATGTATGGAATGGAGACACGTTATTTAACTTTAAATTAATACGAGACGGTATTGCAAAACCAATGACTATCGCACCAAACGTTAAATATTCAGAAATAATTAAAAACATGGAAAAAACAGCTGTAGAAAACAACAAAGGATTCTTTAACAAAGATTATAAAGAAAAAGACATACTAGACAAAATCACAGTTGAAAGAACAAAGGAAGAATTATTAGAAAAAGATTCTAAAAAATCTGAACAAACATTAGAATATGATTTTAGTACAACTAAATATAATTCTGACAATAGCGTTGAATTTAAAGTCTACAATAAAAATAATAATAAGTTTTTAAAAGATTTTGTATTCACAATTAAAGAAAAAGATAATGAAAACATATTAAAAGAAGAAAAAAGCGATGAAAATGGTAATATTAAATTTACTAATCTTGATCCTAAAAAAGAATATGAAATTTCTTTAAAATCTGTTACAGATGGATATAAAAATCAAGAAAACAAAATATCAGTTAAATTTCCAAAAATATCAGACAAACAAGAAGATACAAACAAAGGATTTGAAGCAACATTAAATGTAGTTATAAAAGACAGCGATGGTAAGTTGATCGGACACATGACAAAATCATCTCCTGATGGTTCTGATATAGTTATTGATTGTAACGAGCCTATCACTTTAGAAAACGGTAAATATACTATCGTTAAATCTACTACCCCTACTGGCGTAACATTAGATAAAGAAAAAAATAAGATCAATGTTTCCTTTGAAAAGGATAATAACATTATTGAAATCTTCTTAACAGTTAAAGAAGTTAAAAATGACAATGTAAAAGAAGATGACAAAACATCAAACAAAGAAAATACTAGAGCAAAACCTAGAGTTACTATTGAAGATACTAAAAAAGGATCACAAAAACACGAAAAAGAAACTCCTGGTATATATGTAAAAAACGAGTATAAAAATAAACCAATTATTGTAAACCAAGGTCAAAAAATAAAATGGGATTCTATATTCGGTTGCAATGATAACTACTCTATTATTGGTGGAAAGTTCTATAATATCGATGCCAATAAAATCGGAAAATATAAAAACATATCTGGTGAAGTATATTGGAAAAACAATACTACAAATGTAAGCGGAAAAACACCAATAAATGATTTTACTGTTGAAGTTGTAGCACATGATGGAGCAACCCCTGATGTTGCCAAAGGTAAAAACAAAGATGCTGATAATTCTAAAAAGGGAAATTCCCCTCAAACAGGCGAAAAATCAAATAAAAATCTACTAATTTCTATGTTTAGTATATCTCTTGCGAGTCTTCTAGGCTATCTATATGTTGAACGTGAAAAGATTAAAAAACTATTAAAAGGTATAAAAGTTAAGTAGTCATATAACCACCACAAAAATAATCGTGCGTTAATCGTGCGATTATTTTTTTATACATATTCTCTCTTGCGATGATTTACCTTTTTTCTTATCTATCTTTCGAAAATAATCGTGAGTAATTCATTATACCTGTTGACAAGTTGACACGTTAGCGTGTATTATATAACTATAAGGAGGATCTTATGTATTTAAATAATGAATTAAATAAATTAAAAGAAAGTTTAGACAAAGAAAACAAAAGGGCAAACGGGAAATCTACTATTAGTTTTACCATTGAAAATAACCTTAAAGATGAATTCAAAGATATATGTGAAAGAAATAATAGCGATATGAAAAACGAAATAATATCATTCATAAAGACAACCGTAGAAAAGGAGAAACAAAAAATGATCGATAACAATAATAAATTAAAAAATATTGCAGAAGAAATTACTGAAAAATTTAAAAAATTAGATAAGGACAGCCAACAATATATTATTAACAGAATAAGTATTTGTAGGCCAACAGAAAAAGGTGATAACGACTTTTTGGAAATCATAAAAGATGTGTTTAATGCTAATAATATAGATATTTCGGAAAAAATCAATTCTGTAGAAGACAAAGCAATGTTTGTGACGTTCTTAAAAATGTTTATGTATAATGCTAGTCTATAACTCTTGAGCTTATCTCCCCATCGTTAATCGACAATATCTCTAATAACGGATATAATATAATTGTATAGCAAATATTATATAATGTTAAGGAGAAGGTTATGGAAAAAAAGCCAATTAGATTTACGGAACTAAGCAAAGAAATTAACAATGAGTTTTCAAAATTAGATAAACAATCACAAGAAAAAATTATCGAAGAATTATCTAAGACTTTGTTAAACGATGCAGATTATGAAACTTTTTTCAAACAATTGATTAATAATTTTCAAAAACATGATATCGACTTTTCTGAACAAATCCAAAACGTTGATCAAAAAGATAGACATGCTTTTTATGTTGCTATTGCATTGCAACTACAAACCACATTCAAAAGACAAAACAAGTAAAAAAACAACCTCGTATAATTGATTATACGAGGTTGTTTTAATGTTAGCTATATAATTATATGGCTATTTGGTAAAACGCTTATATAAAGTCTGTTATTAAGTTGTATGGAGAAAAACCCTATTTTAAGGGGTTTTCTATCAAGTTATCTTAACAAATTAGTATTTTGATCTATATCTATTAATAACGACACTCTATCTTTGCCTTCTTTAATTTCTTCTCTTAATTTATTTACAGAATTTTCGTCAAACCCTATGTTTCGATATCTTTTTAGAAAATTTATATAACCCATTCCATCATCTTTGTCTAATTCTTCTATTGTTTCGAGCAGCATTAGATTTCTATAATATGGAAGTATTATGTTGTATTGAATGACCTTTGTGCCAAAAAGCGTAGATAACCCTAGAAAAAACATCACGCTCATAACAACAAGTAATATAATAAGTTTCACATTTTGTGCCAAACTAATCTTTATATTTAAAATTTGTGTAATTCTTATGAAAAGGGCTATAGTGATAATAAATGAAGTCAATTTTGCAAGCTTTCCACCTTGGTTTGTCACCAACTTTTCAAGCTTTTCATCAACCTTATAACCACTTTTTCGTATAAGTTTAATGAACATTTTGTCTTCATTTGTTATAGTAATCTGTTTCCCTTTGTATGTTACGGTTTTTTCTTTTTTGTTAATAAACATCATAACAAGCATTAATACTGATATCAGAACAAAAAATATTAAGAAAAGTGTCGGACTAGCCTCATCTAAAACCTTTAATTCACCAAAAACAACTCTCAAAACAAATCCAACAAATAATAAATCTGTTAGTGCTAATAATCTGTAATATATCATTTTCTATCTTTCTAAAAAATTATTAATCAACAATCCTTTGATATCCTCTTTTTTAACACAACCAAAATATCTAGAATCCATTGAGTTTCTTCTGTTATCTCCCATAACAAAATACTCATTTTCACCTATCTTCAAGTTAAGTTTGTTTTTGATATCATTGTCTACCATAGTTTCGCCAAATTCATTTTTTTCTACTCCATTCACCTTTAGCTTTCCGCCTTCTATAACGAGGGTGTCTCCAGGGCAAGCTATTATTCTTTTGATTAAATAGCCATAGCCTTGATTTGTATAATTGTCTTTTATAATAGCGATATCATCATGTTTAATTTGGTCTAACTGAATCTTTTTATAAAAGCACATTTCATTTTTAGTTATCGTTGGAAACATGCTTGATCCTCTAACAATCGTTATATCTATTAGAAAAATCTTAAATAAAAATATCATAAGAACAATTACAAAAGTATATTTCAAAATCTTATCCAATCTTTTACTAACTTCCATAAATGCTACCTAATACTTAAAATCCAAATCGCAAACCCTAATAGAAACAAAATAAACCCAATAGTAATTAATTTTGTGTTTCTTTTCATAGCAATTTTTCTTTTTTCTTCACGATCTAGCTCGTCAATATATTCATCAGCATTTTTTATTACTTCTACTAAGTATTCAATCTCTCCTCTTCTAACAACTTGATAGTCTATCTTTTTATCTTCTATAAGATAGTAATTGCTCAAAAAAAGTTCTAAAACACCTTGATTAGCTGGTATTGTTCCAGAATTTTCTATCAAAGATATCTTTAGCTGATTAGATCGCTCTTTTATCTCTACAAATATGCTTAAAGAATCAATGTATGTATTGGCTTTAATTCCTTTTTTCTTAATGTCATTTAGTATTTTGGAAATTAAGATTTTGGCTTTTTCATACCCTGCATTGTCGGTGTATATATTATGCTTTGTATTAATTTGACCTGTCTTTTGATTAAACGTGTTAGTTACAAGCTCTACTTTTATTATCTTTTGTATAGTTCCCATCTCAATATTTTCTTTATTATTAATCGAATTATATCTAATGTTTTCTTCTAGCTGTTCTTTATAATTCTCTTTGTTTTCCATTAAATTCTCCTTATTCAAATAGTTTTTTCATCTTTGGAATTTGCTTTATTAAATAAATCATTTTATCCGATTCCATTAAGTCTTTTATCCTCAACTTCAAAGTTGACCTATCATATATTTCATCTTTAAGACTACAAGCTTTTACTAAAATTATTAAATTTTCAAATAAGTGTTGATCAAACTTATTTGCTAATTCTTCTAAATTATCCCCATAGAAAAACTCATCTTGAATAGTCTCAAACAACTTTTCTCTATCTTCATTTAATTGTTCTAAAAATGTTTGCGTATCAATGTTTAAATAAACTCTTTTGAAACCATTATATGAATGTTCTCTAATCTCTATCGCATTTTTGGACAACGAGCCACCCCATTTCTATCACTCTTGTTATACCCACGAATACACAAGCTTTGGATAAAATTTGAGAAATGATTTGCAAAATATAATATAAAATAGCAAAAAAGATAGCAAAAATACAGGCGTTTTCGGGTATAACAACAATAGGATAAAAAATTTTGGAGAAAAACATGACTAAGAGATTTCAAGTAACACTTAATGAAGAACAAGAAAAGATTTTAAAAGAACATCACAAAAACGTGAAAAACATTATTCCATCTTTCACTAAATATTTACAATATCGTTTAGCAAACCCTATAATATTTAAAGTTAATATCGGCAGCAGTAAATCTATTAAAAATGACGAAATAATAGATTCTTTTGAATTTAGTGAACTATTGAACAATACTAATGAAATAAAAAATGAAATAAAAAACTTTTATTCGAAAAAATTAGAAGAAAGCAACCTTTCCAAAGAAGATTACCTAGAAATTAAAAAAGAGGTTATCGAAAAGCTTGATAACCTTGAAGAAGAACTTGTATCAGAATTTAAAACAGCTAATAAAAATATTTTAAAAATCAAAAAAAAGATTTTTGAAACATATAAATTACCCTCCGATTTTAAGAAGTAGTGGTTGCTATAATGCGACCACTACTTTGTTTTGTGAAACTATTATTGCATATAGTCCTTTAGATCGACTATTTGAATGTCCCTGAACCTCCCATGACTGACGTCACAGGGTTCTAAAAACTTTAAAAATTTCATTTAAGAAGTTTGGTTGTTATGCAACCCTTATTCTTATAGGCGTGCCCAGTTCGCCTCTATTGTATAAGACTGTTAAGTCTACAACTTTACTTTTACTAAGTATATTTAACGCACCATTTACATCTGCATTTAATAGTTTTCCATCCTTTGTTTTATACAATCCTCTTTTGATTCTTTTACCACTAAACATATATTCTTTAGGGTTATCGTCATTGTATAAAGGAATGTTGTCTTTATCAAAAAAACTTGCTTTAGATGTATAACTTTCTTCTTGTTTAGTAAATGCTATGCCATACAAATTACAAAGATATTCTATTTTTTCTCTAAGCTTACCAAACGGAATATGTGTAAATGATTGATTGTTTTTCTTTCCAAGATTGGAACTTCTTTGAAAAGTTTCGTTGTAGCCACACACAATATTTCCAATGTTATGTTCTAAACAATAGCTTATGATTAGTCTAGCTGTTTTATTCATGTAATCATTTATCTTATTATTTCTATTCATAACATTTTTTAATTGTCTATTGGTATACTTTGCTTTATAACCTTGTTTATCTTTTATTCTTTGTAATCTCTTATTTTCTTTGTTATACCATTGATTTATAGATTTTAACTTTCTTCCATCTATGATAAAAGACTTTCCTTGTGATGTTACACAAGTTGCAAGATTGTTTATACCAAAGTCTATCGCTAGTGCTTGTTTTTTATCTAAATTGCTTTGAACCTCTTCTACTTCATAAATATATTGAATTTCAAAGAACCTAGCTTTTGATTTCGGTATTATTCTTATCTCTTTTATCTTTTTATCGATAAGTTTAGGTGGAATGTTAATTTCAATGCTTTTATGTTCTTTTTTAAAAGCATTAGAATAAGGAATAGTTAATTTATTTCCTTTTATCCTCACAAAACCTATAATCAATGTGCTAAAACCATCTTTAGGAAGATAATTAGGAAGTTTTATGTCTCTAAAATTATATTTTCCTTTTTTAGCTAATTTAATTAATCCAAAAAAGGATTTAAAAGATCCATCTACCTCTTTTAAAATTTGTTGAGCCATATTAGAATTTAACATTTTGTAGTTAATACTATTTTTAAGCAACACATAATTTTTTTCATAGTTTAAATATTCACTTTCTTGAAAGTAATATTGTCTTACATTATATATCGCTTCATTTGCTAAATTCTTAGCTATATGAGATAACAATTTTAAATTTTTATAATCTTCCTTAGTTAATTGTTTTACTTGCTGTTTCATAGTTAAATACATTATATTCACCACCCTTCTATAGTGATATTATAACATATTTTACTAGAAATGTACATATACAGTAAAAGTATTTTTAATTTTTAAAATTTTAAAAACCCCATAACTATGGGAAGTCTCGTTCATACAAAGTCGCTACACTTTATACAGTTCTCTTATGAACTTCTTTAGCTTTCACTAAATCACAGACTATATCTTATCCTACAGCTTTATCTGTTTAGGCGAAACCACTTCAAATACCTATAGCTTGTATCCTACTCCGCTCACGATGGATAGTCGTTGAACTTTACTCTATCTTTGTTTTGTGAAACTATTATTGCATATAATCCTTTAGATCAACTATTTGGATATCCATGAAACCACTTTCAGGAATAACGCCTGACATACAGTTTTTAGCGTGATTGTCGATGATGTCATTAACCATTTTATTTATGAATCTCGCATTACCAGCAACCCCCGTTGTTTTACCCATCTTGTGATATTGATCTAATACATATAATAACGGCTTTTCACAGTCACTGCTTAGACCAAGACCTTTCTTCTTAAGTGAAAACTTGAATATATCAAGAAGCTCATTTGCATTATAGCTTTCAAACTTAATCCAATAACCTATTCTTGATTTCAAACCCGGGTTAACATTCATAAGGTCTTGCATATCATTTTCATAACCTGCTAGAATGATTACTAAATCATCTTTTTTATCTTCCATGTTTTGCAAAAGAACATTTACAGCTTCTTTACCGTAATGAACATCATTTAGTGCGTAAGCTTCGTCTATAAATAATACCCCACCTACTGCTGCATCTATAACCTTTTGTACTTTTGGTGCTGTTTGACCTACATATTCAGCCTTTAACGATTCACCATTAACTTGAACGCATCTATTCTTTCTAGTTATGCCTAATTTGTATAATAACCCTGCTATAATTCTAGCAACAGTTGTTTTACCAGTACCTGGTTCCCCGTAGAATATCATGTGATTATTAAAGCCTGAAGTAAGTTGATCGTTACCTAGTTGTTTCATCTTATTTTGGAACATTATTCTGTTTTTAAATGTCTCTATTTGTGTTTTTACTTCTCCTAATCCAATTAAAGAATTAAGCGTTTCTTCTGGATTTTGAGAACCTTCGTAAATATCAAGACCTGTCATATCTTTTTCAAGCTCCTTATCTTTATTTTTTTGTTGGTTTATATCCTTAACAGCTTTTAACTCTGTCTTATAGATAATACCATCACTATTTTCTACCTTTTCGCTAATCAATGAGAAATCTACTCTCATTGCAAATACAAATTCCATAGTCTTAACATACTTAAAAAATCCAACCTTTGATTGTGAAATTAGATTCTCTTTTACAGGAACTAAGTAAATCGCAAAAAGAACTCTATCGTCAAGATCCTTGTCATTCTCATTTACTGATTTGTCGAAAAACTCTAATTTCAATAGTGAATTTCCCCTGTCAAAATTAGAATTAAATCCAACATTATATTTTTCATATGTGCTAATAGAACTTATAGCCCTTTGATCTTCTTTAGTTTCACCTTTAATAATAGCTTTTACTGTGGCATATTTAGGCTGTACTTTGAGCTCAACAGCTTGATAATCCTGAACTTTATCATCAGTTTCTAATGCTCTGTTTATTTCTTTGTAATTGACCTTAAATGCCATATTACTAAGAAAAGCAGGTTTAAGATATAAACCATTGCCAGTTCTTTCAGAATCCAATATATTATCTTTTTCTATATCTTTACCTTCTTTTAATTGTCTAATTAATCTCGCTCTTATTTTGTAGCAATTATTACCTTTATAATCTAGTTTTGTATATTCTCTTAATTCTGTTGCTAAATCTACGCTCACTTAATTCACCACCCATTTTAATTATTGTATTTTATTTTGTATGTTTAATATCGGAAAAATTCCCACACACAAATATATCGATTTTTCTAATATATGTACCGCAAACTATATTTTAAGTATACCATATATTCTATTTCTAGACAGCAAATGACCCTCAACAAAAGTTGAGGGCAATGCTATCCTTTGGAGAGTATATTATGAAACGGATTCTCTATCGGATATAGCTTTTACGCCATTTCGAATCCATCTTGTTCTCTTTTTATATTGTCAGATAAATTTCTATCATCATAAGAATCGTGGTCTAAACCTTCTCGAAGATTTTCAACAGATTCTTTAGCATGTTCTTGTAATTCAATCATTTTATTCTTGATTGTGTTTGTGATTTCATTCAAACCACTATTAACAACCTTTAATTCTTTTTCTATAGATAAGTTCTTTGTCATGTTAGATAGTAAATTATTATATACATCTCTAGGTTCACTTAAAGAACTTTCTTTTATATCAGCTATCGTATTAACAAAACCATCGTCTTTTAGATAATCGTGCTTTTTACAGTATTCTGTTGGATTAAATTGCTTTTGAGATTGGATTAGAAAATCTTGCCTATTATTTTTTAAGCCATCATCTAAAAATGTATTAGCTTTATAAAGTTCTGAAGTATTAACATGCGATATATTTACGCTTGTTATTTCCCCTTTATTCTTTTGTGATAGATTTTCTACTTTATCCATAATATCGCTAACGAATAGCTCTATTTTATTTCTTTCATTACAACCAACCTTAGAATTGTTATAGCCAATTTCAACAGGCTTATCTAACGGAATAATAACCTTGTAATGATTTTCAAGATTTTCGTTATCTACCTTATCTTTTAACATGTTTTCTTCTGTTTCAGCTATATAGCATACAACATTTTCTTTTTCAAATGCTTGTTTAATATTATCGAAGCTTGTATTATTACCATATATATCCATGGCCAAGGCTGTCAATTCGTTATTTTCATCTCTGAAGTCCACAAATCTATCTAGCTTTGATACAGCCTCTAGTGAGTTTTCTGAAAAATCATTGCTATTAACCTTAACCTCGTAATTACCAGTAGTTGCTTGTATAATATCGGGTAATGAACGTTGAGATATATAAGTATCTTGTGATTTTATTGCTTGTTCGTAGTTTTTCATTGAGTGTGCAATATAAACATCTTTACACTTTGATGTATCGTGATTTATATTATCTTTAAGTTTCATGTTGATTTGATCTGCCAAATCACTAGCTGTTAAACCCTCTACAGATGTTTGATTATATTCGTTTATAACATCAGCTATTGTTTGCTCGTTTCTTTCTTTTACGATATTTATATAATTTTGATTAAATGTTATATAATCTATTTTATCTCTATCTGATGTTAAATACATCTTGTCTAGTTTATTAGTTAATTCTTTTAATTGTTTTTCGTGTTCTACTTGAAATTCTTCTTTAATTGTTTTGAAATCTTCTAAAGAAGCGTTTATTAAATCATCAAAGTCTCTATTCAACTTTTCATTAGGAATTACTAATTCTTCTTGTTGTGTCTTTTCGTTGTATTCTACTTTGTTAATTCCCAATTCTATTTTTAATTGTTCTAAGACGTGATCTTTAGTAAGTCCAGCCTCATTACTGTTCGTTCTCATATTGTCTTTGAAATATTCAGCTATTTGATAAGCAAGCATGTTTTTGTTCGTCATAAACATAAACTTTTCAGCTCTTTCACAACTTTGCATTAAAGTTTCACTAGGTGATGGATATTTGCTATTTTCAATACGTTCGCTTAATTCTACTGAATCTGATTCATTTGTTACTGTATCGTTAATACTCTTTGTGTTTCTATTTATTTCTTCCTTAGCAAAGTATTCATTAACGGTTCTGTCGGATATTTTTAGTTTTATACCCTTATCAGAACATATTTCATTGGCTACAGTCTTAACATTTTCTTGATTAATCTCTTTGTTTTGTTCCTTTAAAATACTCATTGCTTGTTTAATGTATTGTTGACTATCGGCTAATGTTGAAGAAATTCTACTATTTATTCTTGTTTCTTCACTTCTACTTATTACCGTTCCAATTTCAGCTAATGAAGAACTTCTAGTATATCTTGCTATAGAATTTATAAAAGATTGTCTTAAATTACTTTGTTCTGGTGTTAAATCATTTAATTTTATCTTATTGTTCGCAAAATCACTTGCAAGCTTTTCTATTTCTTCTATTTCCTCTTTGCTAAACTTTAATGTATCTTTCTTTGTATTTTCTTCTACATTAGTTGTTCCATCTTGAAAAGATTTATTTAATAAATTCAAATTCAATCCGTCTTTAATTCTTGAATATACACGTTGACAAAGATCTGAAATAACATCTTCTGGCTCCATTCCAATATTAGAAGCCTTAACATCTTTATTGACTTTATAAAATATACTAGGATCTTCTACATAAGAACCATAATCTATATTTGAACGCTTTTCGCCTTTTCTTAATCCTAAGAACACCTCTTTTGAAATAGTGTCAAGATCAAAAAATTTATTTAATACTTTACTAGCTTTTTCTCTATCTTCTTTTGTATCATTTAGGTTTAAATCGTTTAATAAACTATTTTTCTTACCTAGAGTATTAACCTTTTCTTCTTTTTTTATATAATCATTACCTATAAGATCACTTATAGCTTTATCCATTTCAATTGGTGATATATTTGCTTTCTTTAATTCATCTAGATGTTGAGTAAGTACGGTCTTTGCTTGTTCTTCTGTAGTTTGAGAAGTTAAGCTGTCCTCATTATAATCATTTTTAAAATCCACATAAAAATCAGCTATTTCTTCAACACTTGATATAAGATTTTTTAGTTCATCATTTAAATTACTTCCTTCGTAATTTTCAAATTTTATATATTCTCCCATACAATAAACCTCCTATTTGATTTCATTATATGTGCTATAAATTAGCTAATTTGTAATGTTAAAAATATATCTTTTTGTCTGGATTAATATAACTTAATAACGCTTATAGGAACGTAGAAAAACAGCCATTTCGATGTACTTTCTTTTTTGCTTTACCCTTTTCAAAGATGAAATATGTGACAGAATAAATTGCATTTAATTATCCCCAAACAAAAAAGTCGCCCCTTACGAGACGATTCTTTTGTTGATATGATTCTACTTTTTACTTTGCATATATTCATCGAAGCCTTTATTAATATATTTTTCAATCTTTTCTGGATCATAGCCAACAACTAAATAATTGTTACATCTTACAACTGGAACACAATTAATCTTGTTTTCTAAAAGAAACTCTTTTGAAACTTCATTTTTAGCTATGTTCAAAACCCTTACATAAGTATTGAAATCCTCTTCTCCTAGTACATCTTTTATACACTTAATAGTTTTATCGTATAAAGGATCATCATTTGTTGTATATACATTAATCTCGAACATTTCTATCTCCCTATCTCATTCGTATTTGACTTTATATTATTTTCTTCCAAATAGCTTTTAAACGAACTCATTAGATTTTCGTAATCTTTGTTCATAGTTTTTATAGCTTTTTCTCTTAATGCTATATAATCTGAAATCTCTTTTTCAGTTAGACTTTCAATCTCGGATTTTTTCATATCAATATCTTTTAAGCTATTCTCATCAGTTGTGATAGTAAACTTCTTTTTCATAATGTTTTCTATCGATTCTTTATATTCTTTTAAGTTATTATAAAGCTCTTTTAACTGAATATTATACTTGTATAATTTAAAGGCATTAGAGTTTTCGCTTCCCTTAATCTTTATATTATTTAAGTCATTGATTATTCTGTACTGTTTGTTTTCTATTTTTTGCGTTACTGCCTCGTTTTTATCTAAAGCTTTTGAATTAGTTATAATACTCAAAGACAACATCAACGATATGACAAAAATACTTAATAAAATTTTTGATAAATTTTCTTTAATAAATTCACTACTTTTTAGTATCTTCTTTGTTTTCAATTTTATTATCTGCTACTCAAAACATAGACAAATAAGTCTACATCGAGATAAATTACTGCTTCATTGTGTATGCTTTTGCAAAGATTTTGCTACTAACAAGTTCTTGTACACTCCACAGTCGTCAATTCCCGACTAGCCATCGGTACATATCTTATATAGCTTTTTTTATTATGCTATTTTATAAGATGTGGTATCTCTTAGATTTAAGCTTGCATTAAGGTCTCTATCGATGATTTCACCACATGTAGGACATTTATATATTCTATCTGATAGTTTTAAATCTTTTTTAATACTACCACAACTATGACATGTCTTACTTGATGGATAGAACCTATCTGCTATTCTTAATTCAATACCATGAAAATTACATTTATTAAATAGTTTTTGTCTAAATTCATAGAATCTTTGATTGCTTATAGATTTAGATAAATATCTATTTTTGATCATCCCAGATATGTTTAAATTTTCAATAACAATGTATGCTGGTTTGGTTTTCACTAGCTCATTTATTATTTTGTTTATATAATCTGTTCTGATATTGCTTAATTTTAAATGTGTTTTTTGTACCTTAGCTATTTGCTTTAGTATGTTTTTATGAGTAGACTCTCCTTTCTTATTATTTTTTAATTGTTCATATTTCCTTGATAAGCATTTTTGCTCATGTCTTAATTTTTTCTCTAATTTAATTATTTTCTTTGACTTGTTTATGTTTTTATAAACATTGCCATTACTTATTACAGCAAACTTTTCTAATCCAAGGTCAATTCCTAGACCAAAAGGTTTTAATATTTGTTTTGGAGGTTCTTCTATATCAACTAGACACGATATATAATATCTACCAGCCTTATATGATATAGCCCCACTTTTTACTACATAATCATCTTTACTTGTGGGTATATAACCTTTTTCTTTTATCTTAATCCAACCTAGTGTTGGGATTTTAATACGATGTCTTTCACATAAACAATCTCCTTTGTTATTTCTAACAAAATACATCTTTACATTAGATTTGTTTTTCTTTTTAAATCTAGGAAATTTAGATTCTTTTTTAAAGAACCTCTTAAAAGCTCTTTCTGCACAAACAATGCTTTGCTTTACAGATTTTGAAGACACATCCCTGATCCATGAATAATTTAGATTATTTGGAATAAACACGTTATTCAACCATTTAGAAAAATTAAAAGCTGTTATAAAAGGCATATTGTTTTTATAGGCTTTCTGATTTTCAACAATATAAAAATTATATATAAACCTACATACGCCCATAGTTTGCTTAATCTTAATAACTTGTTCAGGATTAGGCTTAATCTCTGTTTTGTAGGTTATTAACATTTTATTTCACCCACTTAATTACATTATTCCGCTTTTGTACACTATTTTACATATTTCCATTACCTGTTCTTATCTCCTGATTTTACCTTTTCTTCTTTTTGCTTTGTATCTTTAGTATTAGTATTTTGGATTTGTCCGTTATCCAAATCCATATCTATAATCTTCGTATCATTTGGAACATTTAATTGAAGTTTTCTCAATTTTTTCATTAAGATTGGCTCATTATCTTTTATACCTGTTTGTACTACTTCGTAATATTTAATAATAGAAGCCTCCATATCTTTTGTAAGGTCGGATTTAACAGACACATAATTAGCTGGATAAATCTTAATTTGGGTATCTCCTGCTGGACTTATTTCTTTAACAAAATAGCTCAACGTTCCTTTCCAAATACCTTTACCATAACTCATTTGACGTTTTGGCTCTTTTTCTGTAAAGCTTTGAATTTCCTTATAGTTCTCGTAAGGCATTAGCTTGGTTTCTACAACAAAGAATTTTTTAGAAGGGTCTGATGATATAGAATCAGCTAAGCTATTTTCATCTGCATTACTTATCATATCAGCCTTTTCTTTTTCTTGTTTAGTCATTTCTGTTGTCTCTAAACTATCATCATCTTCAATTTCTCTTTTTTTAAGCCTATCAGATATTTTTGTCTTATCCTGATTTTCTAGCTCCTCATCTTTTTGACCTGACTTACCCTCTTTTTCAAGTTTCTGTTCTTGCTTTATTCTTTCTATTTCTTTATCCCTATCATTCGGTGCTTTTACAAAAAAGATTACAATTAATCCTATGCCTAACAAGGCTAACACAGCAGATGATATTATGAAATAGATCTTTTTCTCCATGAAAATATCCGTTATTCTACCTTGTTCACCTTTTTTGATAAGCACAATTGGATATCCCGTTATTAACCCCGCCAACATTATTAAAAATAAACCTATAATTATCATTTCAATCTCCTTATCATATAATGTTCACTAATGTTATACCCACAAATAAGAGGTGTTGGAAATTTTAGAAAAAATTTTACGAAATATTGATAACAACAAAAAAACAACCAGACTATTAACATCTGGCTGTTTCTCTCTGAACTTCTTTTTTATTACATTTTTCTATACTTTTCATAATATTTTTTGCAATTCTTGTTATTACTGGAACAACAACTGAATTACCAGCCTGTTTGTATAGATGGCTTTTAGCAATATCTGGAAGCTTATAATTCTTCGGAAATCCTTGTAAATTGAACGTTTCTTTAGGTGTTAATTTCCTATATTCGCCTGTATCGGTAATAATAAGAGGCACATTGTGTCCTCCTGTTCCCATATTAGCTGTTAGGGTCGGACAAACACCACTCATATTCTTTCTAACATATTTCCTACGCCATTGATAAACAGTATCTTGTTCATCCATTCCAAATTTCAATTCATCATATTGCTTGAAGCTTTTTTCAGTATAGTAAAACGAAGTATCTTTCTTATTTTCAAAATCTATAAAATCTCTAATTGTTGTTGTTAATTCAATAGGTTTAGGAAACTCAAAGTTATCTAGACAATTTTTATCTCTAAAAGCAACTATGTAGATTCTTTCTCTATTTTGAGGTATATTCCCAAACTCCGTTGCATTTAATACTTTATAGTCTACATAATAGCCATTGCTTTCTAAAGCATCCAGCATTATCCTAAATGTTTTACCTCTATCATGTCCTACTAAGTTTTTAACGTTTTCTAAGAAAATTACATCAGCTTCTACCTCTTTAGCAACTCGTAATGTCTCAAAAAACAAATCACCATTCTTTTCATCTTCTAATCCTTTTCTATATCCCGCTATAGAAAAAGACTGACATGGAAAACCGCTAACAACAACACTTGCCTCGTGAGGTATATCATCTTTTTGAACATCTCGTATATCTCTTGAATCCAAAAATACTTCTGGAAAATTTAATTTATATGTTTGTCTAGCCTTTTCATCAATTTCGTTAGCGTAAATAGTTTCAAATCCTGCCTTTTCAAAACCTATATCAATTCCACCTACACCAGCAAATAAGCTAATAACTTTGTTATTCATTACTTTCTCCTTAATTGCGGCACGCCGCAAATATTACCATAAAAAATAACCAAAATATGATTATTTTTTATACTCCCTTTCAAATTCTTCATAACTACCAGATTTTAAGAAATCTAGAGAATATTCACCATTTATATTTTTTGAAAGCATTACGCTATCTATTCCTATAATATCCAGCTTTGTTTTTGTTAGAATTTCCCCTTCTTTAATTTTTAATATTTCCCTTAAAATCCAATACCCCAATGCTTTATTAGGATTGCTCATCAATGCTTTACCACCTTGTTGTGCGACTTTCATATTTAAAATATCTCCACTTGGTAATTTCACATCAAAAGAATCTGTCTTAAAATCGCTTGTTACATAATTAAAGAATCCTTTCTTGCACCTATGAATCCACGCTGGAATATTTATATACACTTCATTAGGATCTCTCGCTCTCCCATTTGCGTTCCATTGATTAAGCCCAGATTTTAGTTGTACTTCCCCTGTCGAAGGGCTATATAAAGGTAATATTATGTAATCTTTTATTTCACTTTTTTCTTGTAAATCTCCGATTTTTTCTTTATTACCTTGCAATCCTAATAAAAAATCAATCGGATTTTCTAAAATCTCAACATCAAATTCCTCTATTAAAGAATTATTTAATGTATAAAACCTTTTAAAAAGCGTACTTTTTGAACCGTTAAAGCTATATTCATGAATACCATCTTCGAAAGAAATAATCTTATCCTTAGCCTTTACATTGATAATATTGTTAATATCTATAAAATCCATAGGTTCTTCATAGATACCAACAATGCCTGACTTTCTTGTTAGTAAATGATACATTACCTCATCTATTTTACATATTCTTTGTGCTATTAATATTCTTTCGTTTCTCATCTCAGAAACTTTTAAAGCTATTTCTTCTGGCTTTAAACCTGTCAATACATTTGATTCCTTATTAAATTCAGCTATTTTTTGAAGCGTTTTGCCATTATTATGCAAAAATGTTTTTAGCCCTATGCCGACATTGTTTTTCCCAGAATCAATCGTAATATCACTTCTTGCATAATTTTTTGCATTAAATGCCTTACAAAATATATTTTCCATAGCCCTATAATACAAAAACGGATTTACAGAATCAGAAAACAAATTTGACAAAGAACAAGTAACCTGCAACATCTTGATATATAATTGCTTTTGTTCTTCATCTTGATTATCATAAAACATTCCCTTTTACCTCTTATCTAACATTTCTTTAATTATATCACAAGAAGTTGAATAAAATTATGTAAAGCACCCCGTATTACACAAGGTGCTCTATAAGGTTTATATAAAATTTTAACAAGTGGTTTTAGTCTGGGATATAGTCAAGGTTTTCATCTTGTTCATATACCCTTATAAATATTCTGGATGTCGGTTCAACCTTTCCATCTTTATTAAAATCAAACTTGCTATCATATCTTCCTATACCTATATTTTCCACATTATTCTTTAATAAAATCTTTCTGTGTTCTGGAGAATTCATAAATCGTTGTATAATAGAAGAAGCATCTTCATCCCAACTTGCAGCCAATGTTACCTCTGCTCCTAGTTGTCTTTTCATAAATTTTAACCTTTCAGATAATTCTTTTACTTTTGGCGACCAATCGTGTGTTGTTTCGTTAAGAATTGCCGAATCTCTTGCGTGAATTCTAGCTGTTCTTGTTAATGTTTTAGAAACCTTTAATGCGGACAACCCATTCTCTTTTCTAATTCTATTAACTTCAGTTAATATGTCATTTTCTCCTTTGCTAAGAGGTTCATTATAATCTACATTGTAGTAATTAAACAATTCTTCATCTGTTGTTGGAATTGGTTCTATTATATTTCTATCTTCATTTGTTCCAATTTTGATTATTTCATTGATAGGAACTTTTATCGTCTTAATATGCTTAACTGATCTGCTAATTTCTTTATTATTTTTATAAACAACATAATATTCTATTTCTTTTTTCCCTTTTTCTCCCTTTTGAATTATTTCTGTTTTACCTTTATCTAAATACTCATCATATTGTTTTTCCGTTTCAAAATCAATATCTTCATACTCAGTGATTGTTTTAACTACCTCTTTATCTTCTTTATCTTTCTTCTCAACTTTAGTTCCAACTAAAATTATTTCATCTACTGGTGCTTTTATTGTTTTTTCGCTTACTTTCTTCTTGTTAATAACAACACCATTTTTGAATGTTTCTTCATATACTACTTCTTTTTTGCCATCTTTCCCGAATTGCTTAGTCTTCTTTTCGCCTTTTTTCAAAGTTGGATCATTAACCTCTTTAGTTATGTGTTTTATGGATTCAATAACAGTTCTTTTTTTAACTACTACTTCATCTTTTTTCTCAACCTTAGTTCCAACTAAAATTATTTCATCTACTGGTGCTTTTATTGTTTTTTCGCTTACTTTCTTCTTGTTAATAACAACACCATTTTTGAATGTTTCTTCATATACTACTTCTTTTTCTCCATCTTTTCCTTGTTGTTTTGTCTTTCTTTCGCCTTGTTTTAATGTTGAATCTTTAACTTCTTTCGTAGCATATTTTATAGTTTCTTTAACTGTTCTTCTTTTAGTAACTTCAGGGTTTTTAGGATCAACTTTAGTTCCAACTAAAATTATTTCATCTACTGGTGCTTTTATTGTTTTTTCGCTTACTTTCTTCTTGTTAATAACAACACCATTTTTGAATGTTTCTTCATATACTACTTCTTTTTCTCCATCTTTTCCTTGTTGTTTTGTCTTTCTTTCGCCTTGTTTTAATGTTGAATCTTTAACTTCTTTCGTAGCATATTTTATAGTTTCTTTAACTGTTCTTCTTTTAGTAACTTCAGGGTTTTTAGGATCAACTTTAGTTCCAACTAAAATTATTTCATCTACTGGTGCTTTTATTGTTTTTTCGCTTACTTTCTTCTTGCTAATAACAACACCATTTTTGAATGTTTCTTCATATACTACTTCTTTTTCTCCATCTTTTCCTTGTTGCTTAGTCTTTCTTTCGCCTTGTTTTAATGTTGAATCTTTAACTTCTTTCGTAGCATACTGCATTATTTCTTTTACTTTTACCTTTTTAGTTTCTGTTTTAGCAGCACCTAAATCTTTATCAAAAATACTTTCATCAATAGAGTTATTTCCTCCTATTACGATAAAATCCTTATTCTTAGCAATATCTCTAACCATTGTTGAAAAATCAACTCTTGGAGACAAAACTACAGCTCTTTTATCTCTTCTTGCAAGAGACCCTGCAACTAAGTTATCTGCGAAGTTTTCTCCACTTACTACGATGTATTTACTATCAGAAATTTCTTTTGCTAATTTTTCTGATGTTTCATATCTATTAGAGCCACTAATTCTTTGTACATTTGCATACTTTGATAACTCGTTTTCTACACTCTTAGTTATAGATTTTTCTCCACCAACAATATAAATATTCTTTAAATTTTTATTTACATTTAAGTATTGACTTAATCTTTCGTGAACCTCATTTGATGGCGTGATAGCTATTGTTGCATTTTTGATTTGTGCAAGTGCCGAACTTACCAAACCGTCAGCAAAATTTTCTCCACTTACTACAATTAAGTTTTCTTTGTTTTTATCTAATGTCTTATAATTAACATCATATCTGTTTTGACCAGAAACTCTAGTTATTTTAGAAGTTTTTGCCAATTCGTTCTCAACATCTTTTGAAACTGATTTTTCTCCACCAATTATAAATACATTTTTATATCCTTTGTTTCTAATATCTTTTAATGTATTAGAATCTATAGAATCCGCCTTAGTATAGTATATTGGCATATCACCTTTTGCTATTTCGCTAGATGATATACTGTCAGAATATGCTAAGTAATTTAGTACGATACAGCTTTTAGAATCCGAAAACTTATTTGCCACATTTATAGCAACCTCAAACCTATCTCTACCATCTATTCTTACTCCTTGTTTATCTGCTAACGTGTTAAATGGAACTGCTAATGTAGTTGCCAATGACAACATTACCACTGCTTTTAATAATTTTTTGTTTTTCATAAATACTCCTTTTTAAGTTATTTTCGTATATTTATTATATCTAAAAATCAGAGCAGCAACAATATCCTTTATTTCTATATTTTGTACCTTTTGCAAATAAAAAAGAAGATAGCAATTCAACTATCTTCTTCTTGTCAGCTAAGCAAATATTTTTCTCTTTTTAAAGATATATGCTAGCATTATGATACCTAATCCTGAAGCTAAGAACATAGTAGCTCCCCTAGTTCCAGTTGAAGGTATATTTTCTTCTACTTTGTAGTTGTTCAATGTCACAGTATAAACCGGAGACACTTGTTTTGTTAAGTCGATTTCCATATCTTCAGAATATGGTCTAAATCCATTAGGAGCTTTTGTTTCTCTTAATACATATTGACCTATTCTTAGATTAGAAAACTCAATTTCACCTTTCGTATTAGTTACTTTTGATTCGACTTTAGTTAACTTTGAACCATCTTTCTTAAATAAAGTGAATTCAGCATCTTTAAGAAGTTCGCCATTATTATCTTTTTTAATTACTTTTATAGTCTTTTCTATAGGTTCATTGTATAAAGATAATGCAATTGACTTCTTTGCGTTACTGATATTTACTTCGTGTAATCTTGAATCTAGTTTATATCCACTGATAGTTTCTTTTTCACGAATATAATATTTACCATATTCTAAATTACTAAATCCAGCTATACCAGTTGATCCTGTCTTGGATGTCGTAATTAACCTTTTATCCTTGTCTAACAATTCAAACGTAACTCCTGATAGAACCTTTTGATTCTTAGAATCCTTTTTAATAATTGTTACTGAACCATCTTTTGGAATTTGTGTGTTTTTAAATGTGAATGAGTTATCCTTATTCACTACATCACAAACCAAAGGAGTATTAGACAATTGATATCCAGTTGGTGCCTTAACCTCTGTTAATGTATATTTACCTTTTTTATCCAAATCTTGTATCTTTAACTTACCTTCATTTGAAAGTTTCATTGTATAGTTATATGAACTATCTTTCTTATACACACCATCAGATACCTTTGTAATATATACATCTTTTCCATCTGGGTCTTTTAATCTAAATTCTGCATTTTTTAGTTTTTCTGAATCTACTATCGCCTTTCCTGTTTTAGAATCAACTTTAGTTACAGACAAATTATAAAGCTCTTTTTCATTATAGATTGTTAGCTTTTCTATTTTATATGTGCTTGTTATCCTAGCTTGTTCTAAATCAGTTTTTAGTATATATCCTGCTTTTGTTGATTTTTCTCTAACGTAGTAATTACCATACTTTAAGCCCGTAAATTCAGCTATACCTTGCGAATTTGTTGTTGCTGTCTTTACTACTTGTTTAGTGCTATCTAATAACTCAAACACTACTCCTGATAAAACATCACCTGTTTTTAGGTCTTTTTTCGTTATTCTTACAATTCCATCTTTTGGAATTTGTGTGTTTTTAAAAGTAAAAGAGTTATCCTTATTCACTACATCACAAACCAAAGGAGTATTAGACAATTGATATCCAGTTGGTGCCTTAACCTCTGTTAGTGTATATTTACCTTTTTTATCCAAATCTTGTATCTTTAACTTACCTTCATTTGAAAGTTTCATTGTATAGTTATATGAACTATCTTTTTTGTATACACCATCAGATACTTTCGTAATATATACATCTTTTCCATCTGGGTCTTTTAACCTAAATTCTGCGTTTTGAAGTTTTGTTGCATCTGTAATTGCTTTGTTCGTTGTTGAATCCACCTTAGTAACCAAGATATTATATTTTTCAATAGGTTCGTTGTACATGTTGATTAGCTTCGTATTATTCTTATCGTTGTCTAATTCTACTTCGCTTGATTTTGGGTTTACCGGAAGCTTATATCCTTCTGGAGCTTTTATTTCTTCAAAATAATAACTTACCTTTTCACCCAATAACGAGCTACTTAATCTGTTTACTCTTACTGAGATTTCACTTTCCCCTGATTTTCCTATATCTAAGATATTATTAACAGATTCAGCATCTGAAGGATTTTCTAATTGGTCTTTAAGAACCAATTCCTCATATCTATTTTCTTTTTTATTAAAATATAAATTAACTTGTTCTGTTTTTACAATTGATCCTTTATCTATCTTTCTATAAAGCTTAAACAAAGCACCCTTACCTATTTGTTTTTTAGAATCTGTTCCAAACTTCCAAAGAGTTAATGAGCCAAACTCCCTCCTATTATATACTGTAATATCTAGTTCTTTATAATATGAGTATATTTTTGCTTCTCTAACAGTACTATTTAAAGCATAACCCGCTATCGGCTTCTTTTCTCTAATAAAATATTCTCCGTATTCAAGACCTGTAAACTCTGCTATTCCTTCGGCATTAGTTTCTTTAACTCTAATTGTTCTTTTATTACTATCCAACAATTCAAAAACAACACCCTTTAATTTATTGCTTTCATTATAGGTATCGACTTTATGAACCCTAATAATACCATCTTGTGGCTTTGGAGTAGGTTTGTTTTCAAAACTTATCGTGTTCTGTTTTTGTTTTACGTTAAATGTTAATGGAGATGACGATAATTCATAACCTGACGGTTGTTCTAACTCTGTTAACTTATACATACCGTTTTGATATAATCCAGATATTTTTATCGTTCCATCTTTACCTAGCTTCATTTCTGTTTGAGGATAATCGGCCTCGTAATCTACAACATAATTACCCTCGCTAATCTCTTTAAATACAACTCTATTTCCTTCTGAATCTTCTAACTTAAACTTCGCAGAATTATTCTTTATTAATTCTTTATTAGTTGAATCTATCTTCCTAATTGTTAAATCTATTGGTGTGTCAGGCTCATTGTTCATTTCAATAAACTTCATTAGGTCAAGATCAATATCAGTTCTACTAATTTCAAAATCTACCGGATAATTAGCTTTTTTATATCCTGCTGGAGGTTTAATTTCTCTTATCTTATATCTACCTGGTTTTGAAATTCCATTTATCTCGGTAGTAATACCATTGGACAATCTAATCTTTGTGTTATTAGAATAATTATCTACCGTATACTTGGATTCTTCAACTTTATAAGGGAATGTGAAATTATACTCACTCTTTGTTACTTTTCTATTTTCTCTTAGGTGAACAACATTACCATTTGGATCTATTAGTTCAAATTCGGCATAATACCTTTTAGATTCTGGTATTGCATTTCCAGTTCTTGAATCCTTTTTGCTAAAAAGAATCTTAGTTGTTCCAGAGCTTGGAGGCGGCGTTTCCTTGTTTTTCTTCTTGTTTGTCATCTCGAAGTTTTCATAAGACCCTTCAACAACCCAGTCTTTATCAGTTTCTGGATTATAAGGCATAGAATATCCATCTGCCGGACTAACCTCTTCAAAACTGTATTTATAATCGCTTCCAGCATCCTTTATTTTAACACTTATCTGACCTCTTGCATTTGTTGTCATATAAGGTGCTTTTAATCTTCCGTATATGTCAAGACTTCCTTCAATATATTCGCCATCTCCAATAGAAGCAACTTCAATTTCAGTTTTTCTACCATTGTAATGTTTATAAAGTTTAAAGACAGCTCCTTCTATAGGTGATCTACTTTCTTCATCCTTTTTGTCTAAAATCAATTTAGTTTCTTTAGGTTCAGGCTCTGGAGTAGGAGGCTCTGGAGTAGGAGTCCTAAAGTTCGGAAAACTTAGTGACCCTATTTCTTGACTATCTGATACGCTAACAGTTTGAGTCGTAAAACTCTTATTATAACCACTTGGTGCATCGACTTCTTCAACCTTATAAGTTCCTTTCTTAGTTAATCCTAAAATCCCAAAAGAACCAGTACTTGAATCCAGCTCAAAATCTCTATTATAAGAAGATTCATCAGCTAAATATGCGTTTGCCATGCTGCTATTTGGATATTTGTTAGCCCATACTATATTTCCATCCGGATCAGTTACTCTAAATTTGGCTGTACTTGTCACATAACCTGTTATAGGCGTGTTAGTATATCCATCCGTTTTTGTAACTAGTATAGCATAATCACCTTTCTTAGGTGGTCTTACTGGTGGAGGAGGAAGTATTTCTTTTCTTACATTTCTAAATGTTACTCGATATCCATCCTCATCCGGCAATTTTATAGTTTGTGTCGAATCAATTTTTTTATAACCTGTAGGTGGCCCTACCTCTTCTATTTCATACGTTCCCGCTGGTAAACCATCAAATGTTAGAATTCCACTAGATCCTGTTGTTTTATATTGTGTAGGAGCAGATTCTCCCCAAGTTAGTAATTGAGTTACTTTAAATGTTGCCCCTCTTAAGGCTTCACCCGTACCGTCATCTACTTTTTTAACTCGGAAACCGTACTTGCCACTACCACCACCAGTATCGTCTCCACCACCTTCATCTATTGTTGTCGTAACATTTATATTAGCACCAAAGAATCCATATCCTGCTTGAGTACTTTGAGACGGAGAAACAACTGCGAATAATGCCCAAGAACTACCATCAGTATCTAATAGCCTTACTACAACACCTTCGTGATCACTTCTTGCTCCTTCATTAGCGTAATTTGGATCCCATAAAAATTGATCGTTTACGCCTGCATGTGCACAGTTTAAACTTAGTCCGAAACCTTGTTTAATAATCATATCTGCATTTCCTGAACCCGTTGCTGTCTGAGCACTCACATACGAATTTCTGCTATAATATTGTGTTCCTCTTTCAGTACCCATTTCTCTACTAATTCTATCAGCGTCTGCTTGAGAAAGTTGATTTTGCAAAATCATCTTAACTGTTGTCCTTATTCTTTGTTTAGAATCACTATAAGTGTTAGTTGCATAAGTTTTCTCGTATCCTGGTTCTGGAAACCTTGCTCCGTAATCATTTACGTCTCTTGTGTTATTATCCCCTCTTAGATGCCACCAATCTCCTTTTCTAGGAGTTGATGTAAAATAAATTACCTTTTCAATTTTCTTTGATGGCTCGCCTGCAAAAGAAATCAATGGTTTTATAAAAGATGTTAATGAACCTATTGTGTTGGTTATTTCCTTCATAAGAGAATTAGACATTTTTATTTCAATTGAATCGGCTTGGGCTGGCTTTAACGGTAATTCTAGTACGCCTTCTTTTTCGTAATAAGTTACATCATTTAAATTTACTTCATGACCGTTAACACGAATCTCATCTATAGAATTTGCTTTGATTGATTTTTTTGATTCACTATCTTTTGCTAATACAATCTTGGTATCATCAGACATTGTATTAATTGATGCTTTACCGCTGACTACTACATCCCCTTTTACTGAATCATTTTTATCAATCTTAACTTCTACATCTGTCTTTGTTTTATCAATTTCATCATTAATTCCTAATAAAAACTGAATACGTGTTCTTCCTAATCTAGCAAAATCTTTTTTGTTTTCTTTATCTTTTATATCGCATGGATATAATATGTTTTTAGGAACATATAATAATCCTGACTCTTTTTCATATATTACAGTTTTTAAAAGAGTACCAGAACGGTTTGAATCTGCAATTATATATTGTAATAACTGTGAATTTTCTATTTTCGCTAAGTTAGGTTTAGCAACATAATAATTTGCATTTTCATCTACTTCGTATAATGGGATTATACTATCAAATTGCCCCTCTACTGCCATCCAATCATCTGATATTCCGTCACCATCTCTGTCTTTCCAAAGCTCGTCTAGATTTCGAGCTTTTGTTTTTCTCATATTAATTACTGTATTTGCAACAGTGACAATATCTTTAGCGACTACGCTTGTACCTTGACCTACTTTTGTTCTATCTGACTTTAAAAGGATTTCAGCAATTATCTTCGAATCCTCAATACTATCTTTAGTACTTTTATCTCTCTTATCTTCTTTATCAGCTTTTTCGTTTTCTTTTTTTTCTTTTTCTATACTAGAACTAAAATCATCTTGTTTAGCCTCTTCATCAACTTGAGCCGGTTCGCTATTAGATTTTGTAAAATTTGCAGATATTTTAGCATTTCTAATAACAGGAATGTTTGCCTTCCCTTCATGAACTGGTAAATCCAAAACCTTTTTATCGCTTGTTTCCATCTTAATCGATTTTGTATCATACCCAAAGTTTGGCTTTACTAAAACCATAATATTTGAACCCTTTTTATTAGTTATTGATTTGTTTCTAGTTTTTTCAAACAACAACGTACCATTTTCTGTGTTTTCTATAGTAATTGTTGCTAGATTCTGTTCATTTCCCGCAAAGGAAGTTGTAGCTCCAACAAATGAAGATATTACTGATTGAAAAATCAGCATTAACGTTAATAAAAAAGTTATAAAAGTTTTACTAATTTTCTTGAAAATATCCATTATTTCTCACCTACCTTTTTCTTTTTTGAATTAACAATCGAAAATACAATAGGGAAAATTAAAGCTATTGCCCCCAAAAGGTAGATCAAGTCTAATCCTCCTGTTTTATATATCTGTGTTGATTCCTTTGGAGTCTCTTTTGATTCTGTCGGAATCTCTTTTGTTGTTTTAGGGTAGATCTCAAAAACATCACCCTTGTTTTTAACTGGTATTGGAGTTTTTATCGCCACAACCTTATTATCTTTTAAATAACCTTTCGGTGGCGTTTTTTGCTCAAACAAAAATTCACCATTAGGCAATGTCTTTGTAAAAATATATGAGTTTTTAGATACTTTAAATGTATCTAGCACATTATTATTTTTATCTTTAATAACCCAAACACCAGAGTTTAATGCTTTTCCACTAGATGTTGTTGCTGTAAACTTTATCTTGTTAGTATGATAAACTGTATCATTCTTTTTCTTGTGTTTCTCATTTTTAACATCTTCTGTGATTTTAGTTTTCTCTAAATCTTTAGCATAAGATTTGTTAACTGGAGAAAAACTAAGTGAAAAGCAAAATGTTACAGCCATTACTGTACAAATTAATTTTTTGTTAATTTTGAACATTTTACCTCCTAGTCTTTTTGGTTTTCATTCTTTTAATTACAAAGCTTATTATTAACCCAATTAAAATTAAGATTATTAATAGGTTTATAGAATTAGCTAAAATTAAATTATTAAAAAAATCTTTAGATTTGCTTTTATTAATTTCATTTAAAATCTTAGAATCTGTATTATCTGCAACTTTAGATAATCCAGCAGAAATAATCAGTCTTTTATTATTAATAAGATAAGGTGTACAAGTTACTAAAGTTGATTGATTAAATGGCTTGTCATTATATATTAAATTACCTTGTTTTGGATCTATTACTTTTATTTCATATACCTTGAATTCTAATAATTTCTTACCATTATCAATATAAAACCTATCGCCTTTATCAATCTTATCTAAATTCTTAAAGATATTTTGATTAGTATTTAAAGTTCCTCTGTGACCTGTTATTACCATGTTTGCATTTTGATTTGGGTCTAGTGATAAAACTTCTTGATTAACTTTTTTGTGATTTTTTATATCTTTTAACATAGTATTTCTTGATAATAGTACAACACCTCTATCCAAGTTTAAATCAAGCATACCCTCTATATCTTTATATATCGGTATTTCTTCATTTATCTTTGGAATACTAATTATACCAATAGGCTTATCTTTTTCTAGTAACTCGTTTATACCTTCTCCTCTTATGACATTATCAAGACCTGTGTTATCTGAATCTTTTTTAGATTCTTTAACTTCCTGCGATTTAAATGATTTTATAACTATTCTATTATTAATTTTATACTTGATATTTAACCCTATAGGAATTAAAAGCACGATAATTCCTAAAATTAATAATACCTTTGATAGCATATTTGACTTTGTATCTTTAATATAAATCAACCTCCGAAATTATCGTGTCTTTTTTCCCTTATTTCTACCTAGTATTATCTGCTTTGTACTGTTTTTCTTTCTTGTCTTTTTACTACAAAATAGCTTGCTGCTAGTAAACCAATACCGATAGTGGCAAATATCATAGCACCTTTAGTACCTGTTCCTGGAACAACTTCTTCTTTACTAAAGTTTTTAACGTTTTGTAAAGTGATTGTTTCAGTTTTTTCGTTGATTGTGAAAGGTATAGAATCCTCTTTAATTCTATAGTTATCAGGTGCTTCGATTTCGTATACAACATATTCACCATATGGTAAGTTTTTGAATTCTACAACGCCATCTTTAGCTGTAACTACATCTGCGTATTCTTTAGCTGTACTTGGTAATACAAATGCTTTAGATGATTGTGCTTCTTTTAAATTCTTAACGTTTTGGAATTTAATTGTTTCTGTAGTTTTATCTCCCGGTTTAACTGGTACAAATGGTTTTTCAGTATCTAATCTGAAAATTCTGAATTTTGCACCATCTAGTGGAGTTTTACCATCAGATTGTGTCTTAACAAATTTTACAGAACCAAAATGTGGAGTAGTTTTTGTTTTGTTTGATGTTTTTTTATGTTCAACATCTGGTTGACCGTCTTTACCATTGTTATAGAATAAGTCGTAATCATTTTCGATAGTTATTTTTGTTACAACAGTTCCTTTAACTTTAGCCTTAGCATATACATTAATCATTTTACCTGGTTCTAAATCTTTAATTTTAGATTTAAGATCTACAGTTAATTCATTGCCTTTAATAGTAACAATTTTAGCTAAGTCTTCTTTTGTAACAACATTAAGTTTATCGTTACCTGTTTGAGTAACCGATAAAACATCTAACAATTGCAATCTGTCATCTAATTTATCTTTCATTTTGAATACTGTATATTCTTTAATGTCAGTAGGAGCTTTTACTTTTAAATTGTACACATAAGGTGTTTCAACGTTAATTGTATTTTCTAAAACTTCTCCTTGTGGCTCAACAATTCTTTTTTCTGGAACTGGTGAAAGATAGTTTACTAACTTCTTTACATTTGTAATTGTTGAATCTTTAATTACAGCCTTGTTATTTTCTTGTGTAACTGTAAATGTGTTAACATTTTTATTAACTTCGTGTTTTTCGGCTGAAACTGTTTCAACTAACTCATATTTACCTTCAGGTAGATTATTATAAACAACTTTACCATCAGCTTTTGTTGTATAAGTTTGTTTATTCTTATCTTGTGTTTCTTTTGGAATAGATTCCCATTCAGTAACTTTATTGTCATTACCAATTGTTTTTGGCTTATGAGTTTGTCTTAACTCAAATGTAACATGTTCCAATGGACTAACTGTATCATCGCCATATTTGATGAATTCAGCACCAATGTTTAACGGTCTATTTTTTGTTTGGAATTCAAATGATTGAGTTTTTGATTCAACACCTTTTTCAATTCTAGGAAATTCAACTTGTGCTGTTTTACCGTCATCTCTTATATCTAATAAATGACCTGCTGCACGTCTAATTGGCTTTAATTGATATACACCTTTTTCATTTACCTTTACTTGTGCAGTTCCGTTTTTCAAAACAACCTTTTGAATTGATACCGGTGTTTTTTCGTTTACTGTTTCACCTGTGTTCGTTACTTTCTTAGTTCTAATAACTTCGTATTCAGCTCCATCAGTTTCGTTATTTGCAGCTTTAATATTGATTGTATACACTGGCTTTGTGTCTGCCGCAAATGAATTGATAGGAACAACTGATGTTAAAAGCATAGCTGATAAAGCTAAGCCAGCTCCTATCTTTTTAATGCCATTTTTAAAATTCATTAAAAACCTCCTTAATTTTTACAAACATGGCTATTTTGACTTTGGCAAGGTTTAGAATTGCACTAAACTACATCTATTCTTGCCATATTGACCATTACAAGTCAGTAGAGTTGTAATAGTCTATGTTTATGTTTTTTAATCTTTCTGGACTATAGCAAATTAAAACAGACCTTATTCCATCGTCTGACCACGTTGTAGAATGGCAAGTGGAAAGTATTAAAATTTTTCCGTTATTAAATTGAATGTTTTCAAAGTTTTCATCAGTGTATTTTGATAGATTCTTAATATTTAGTTTCCAGTCAACAAAATCCTTCGATGTTTTAAAATTAACATCTAGATAATTGAACTTATTTTCTGTTGAGTAATTGAGAAAAGCCACAACTTTGTATTTATTTCCTTTAACCTTGTTTTCAGTAAAGTATACAGTTTGATGACTGTTGTAATAATTTTTGTCGGAATAATTTGTAATATCATGAAAAGCATCAGTTCTGCCATAGCCTAGATTATGTCCAAAAATAGATTTTATATTGCTTTCTGGATTGTATTTTGGAATAAACGGAGTTCCTGCTAAAGAGTATTTCTTTTTGAAATTCTTTCTGAAATAAAAATCTGATTTCACAACAGGAGTATTTATATTTGTTCCTTCAATTGTCAGCCATCCAATGTAATCTTTATTTGCTTTTGTTAAAGCATCATTGTCGATAATTGAGCTAGTTTTGTTAAAAGATATATCCTTCAGATTTTCTGGCTTTTTAAAATCTGCCAACTCTGTCTTTTTTATATATTTATCATCTTCTACATTTGACACGAATTGCTCTGCATTATACAGCCCGACTATAATCAAAATTGATAGAATTAATGATATTAGAATTTTCTTAAACATTTTTAGTTACCTTTAATCTGATTGCTCGGCCCTTTGTCTTCTTTAACAGATACTGTTTTCCCTTTTTTATCTTCGACAACTATCTTCCCGCACTCTTTTTCTTTTATTTCATTTTTCTTAGGTCTTACAGCTAAAGATTCGCCTCTTTCTTTCTCAGGTGTAGACGGCAACACTTTTTCATCTTTCGTAGCTTTCTTTATTCCTGTCTCGTTCTTGTAGCCATTAGTTTTAGACTCATTTTTATCTTTATTGGTAACTTTAATTTGATTGTTATCTTTATTTATTTCTAATTTAGGTTTTGTCGAATTTTCTTCTTTAACTCTTTCTTTCTGCTTTATGATATTGTCTTTCTTTTCTTTTTCTTTTTTCTTTAAACTGATGAACGAAGCACCTTTTTCAGGTTCGAGTACATTTTCATCGTTTTTAGAATCTTTGGATGAACAACCCGCTAAAAGAAGCATTGTAATTAAAGCCATAACTAATAATTTATGTTTTTTCAAAATATTTTCACATCCTTCCACCCTTGTTATACCCACAGAAGATACACGATTGAGAAGTTCCAGATAAACAGGCAAGAGCAACTGTCATAAACAACAAAATAACAATGTAACAAGCTAATTTATAACGGGTATATAATAAAAACAAAAAAAGAAAGCAAAGGAGAAAACCATGCACAACCAATATGTAGACGATTTAAATAGAGGTAGCCAAGTAGCTTACGAGTTTTTTAGAGTTTTAGGAAATGTTACATCGTATTTAAATCAAAACTTAATGAATCTTAATAAACATTTAAATATAGGAAACAACGAAAATAAAGACAAATATTCTGAAGTTTTAAAATCATATTCTGAATTAAATCCCGATGATTATAACATCATAAAAAGCTATGACAATTTACAGGATTCTTTGACTAAAAATGAAAACAGAGAAAACAATATCGAAAACAAAAATATCGATGAAGGTGATATCGAATTTAATCACTTATATAAGAATTTATCTAATGTTGAAAAACTATTAGAAAAGCTTAAAGAAAACTTTAATGTCGAAGATTTTGAAAAACTAAAAGAAGAATTATCAACAATTACAGAAGATTTTAACTCTAGCATTGACGAGCTATCAAAAAAAATAAGCGATGACTTTTATAGTGGGAAAATATCAAAATTAGAGTATACGGATTTAACAGATAAAATTGACAGCGTTTGTTATGAAATAAAAAACATAAACGCTTCTGAAAAAATTGAAGAAAACTTTCAAAACATTTATGACAATATGCAAGACTATAACCTAGATCAAAATAGCCTTGATTATATAGATTATAGGGATTATAACGACTTTTACAATGTCGAAAATGATTTTAACGAAAAAACATTAGATAAAGAAAACAAAAACATATTAGATAATGATGATGTTGAAAGAGAAATATAAAAGATAAGTTTTTGGGAGAATAGAACAAGTTTTTAGGAGAAGAAGAGGGTGTGTCAGAATGATTAAATTTTGATACACTCTCTTATTTTTTCATAATTTCCTATAACTTTGATGAATACTCAAACCCAAGCTGCTTATTTATTAATACAATTTTTACGTTTAACGCAATTTTTTTTGAAAAAGAGCACACAAAACTAAGCCTAGTGAACTACCCACCACTTAAAGCTTAACAGCTTTTGAAGTGGGGGCTTCTTGCTTCATTCTCTACTGCGATAAATCTGATTGATAAATCAAAACAGATTAATCGTCTTACACAAAGTCCACAAGCGTAACTTCGGCTAGTTCCTAGCCTACGAATATATTATTTTAGGCTACCATTTCTTTTAGTAGTCTTAGTCCTTCTTTTTTTATGTTTATTGCAGCGTTCAAGTCTCTATCAATGACATTTCCGCACTCACAAATATAAGTTCTTTCGTTTAATGGTATTTTCTTTTTAGCACCACAAACACTACATATCTGACTTGACGGAAACCACTTATCGACTTTGATAAAGTATTTTCCTCTATCATTTAGCTTGTATGCTAAGAAATTTAAGAACATACCATATCCGTTATCCATAGTGGCTTTTCCGTTTTTAAACCCTTTATTAGACATATTTCTCATATTAAGATTTTCTACACATACGATATCATAACGATTGGCTATCTCGTTAGACTTTTTGTGCAGATTATCTAGTCTTTGGTTTGAGATATGTCTATGAATCTTATTGACCTTTTTAAGTTGTTTTAAGTAGTTATTTGACTTAGTTTCGTTCTTTTTAGAGCCTATTTTACGAGACAAACGTCTTTGTTCTTTCGCAAGTTTCTTATGACTTTCACGATAAAATTTATGATTATCTCCTACATTACCAAAGCTATCCATATACAAACCATCTGACTTATAATCTAGTCCTATACAATTATCAAAGTTAGTAATCTTGTCTATATTTTCTTCATACTCAAAGATAACAGACACAAAATAAAGACCATCTGTAGTTTGAAAAATTGTTGCTGATTTTAATTTCCAATCAGATTTAGGTTGTCTATGAATCTTAGCTTTAACAAAGCCTGCTTTCGGTAGTTTTATTGCGTTATCCGTAATAGCTATAGTTCCATTTTGATTATTAGTAGTGTATGATTTTCTTGATTTCTTTAATGACTTAAACTTAGGATAACCACCCTTTTTATTGAAAAATCTCTTATATGCAAGTTCTAAGTCAAGATATACATTGGCAAGGGCTAATGAATCAACCTCTTTAAGATAAGGATATTCAGATTTATATAAAGCAGGTGTATTTTTAACAGATTTTCCAGTTTCTTTATATGATTTTTCTCTATCACAAAGCATCAAGTTCCAGATTTTTCTACAACATCCAAAGCATTTAGAAAAGTATATTTCTTGTTCAGTCGTTGGATATAATCTGTATTTTATTGCTTTGTTTTTTACTCCTTTTTTCTTTCTCATCCTTTTCTCCTTGCTTATGCTATAAATTTGTTATAAATTCAATAGTTACGCATTGTTCACCGAAATTCATCCCCCACCTATAGAGGATGGGGGATTTTTTTCTCAATGCGTGTTAAAAAATCTCGTTTTTTAATTAAGAGGCTTTTGTATATTTGATTATTTCGTATTGATTATTCAATAATTTTTTATGTAACTTGTTTAAATTAATTCCAAGAACTAACAAGTTAACATCACAAAGTACTCCTTTTAGTCCTCTATGTCTAAATCTATCGTATTCAAGTCCTTCTTTCATTTTTGAAAACATTCCTTCAGCTTGAATTGATCTATTCAATCTCTCGTCTATACCTTCTTCAGAGGTTATGTTTTCGCATGACTCTAATCTTAGTTTGTTGAATTCTTCGTTATATCTTAAGGATTTTGTTTGTGGATTATCTTTTTTTGAATATTTGTTACACTGTTTTTGGTAAGGACAGTTGTTACATTCAAAACATCTATATACTCTTTGAACTTCTTTAAATCCGCTTTTTCTTGTGTATACTCTATCTTTTTGTCTTATTAATTTCTTATTGTTAGCACAAATGTAGTAGTCATTATCTTCATCATAAATCATATTTTCTCTTTTGCTTATATCTTTTTTGAATTTTCTTGTTTTTGATATTTCGTAGTTTGATGGTTTTATGAAGGCTCTAAGGTTATGTTCTTTTAGGTATGTGTAATTTTCTATTGATTCGTATCCTGAGTCACATACTATTTTGTCTAATTTCTCTTTATATTTTGGACTTAGTTTTCTTAAGAACAATGCAAGTGTGTGCATATCGCTTGGATGGTGTGAACCGTACACTCCTACTACAAATTGACCTGTTGATGCAAGTTGTATATTGTATGCTGGTTTTAACTTGTATATTGTATGCTGGTTTTAACTGACCGTTTTTCATATGATCTTCTTTCATTCTCATAAAGGTTGCATCATGGTCTGTTTTTGAATATGAATTTCTTTCTCCCATTATGTTTAGATGATTTTCATATTCGTCTAATTTATTTATCCAGGATTCGTAAGTTTCAAAATCTCTTTGTATTTGTGTTTTTCTTTTTCCTCTTACACAGACAAATTCTATGTTTTTAGCGTCTTTTTTTACTGATTTAAATTCTTGTTCTATTAGACTTTTTACGGTTTTTAGAGGTGTTTTAAAATCTAAATTAAAATGGTTTATGATTTTAATTCTTAGATTTTCTTGATATTTAAGAATAGCTTTTTCCCACACAAATGTATATCTATTTACGTATGCTTCTACTTTTGTTCCATCGATGTATATACTTGATAGGTCTATGTGTCCATCTTCAACAAGTATTTTAGTATTTTCTGATAGTATTTCTTCAATGAATGGCTCTAGTCTTTTTCTATATCTGTTAATTGTTGCGTGATCTGGAGCTTTTTTGCCATTAAGCAAATATTTAGCTCTAAGGTCAAATTTACAAAACTTTTCTATTTCTCTTGAAGAAAATTTCCCTTCACTGTAGCAGTAGATTAGAACTTGAAGCATTGTGATTGGGTCAACAGCTGGTTTTCTTCCTAAATTGGAGTACGATTTTATTAGTTTATTTAAATCCATCCTTTCTACTAAATTTTGTACTAAACCAACTTTCCCATCATCATCAAAGCAAGTTTGTGTGTTAAAGTTCAAACTTAGTTGCAAAACTGAACGATTTAAGGTAAGCTTATTTTGATAAAATGATTTGGTGTTCATAACTTTATTTTATCAAAAAAAAAACGGCTCGCATATGATGTGTACCCATAAAACTGGACACAATATTTAATTAATTAGTTGTAGTGGATGCTAACCTATACTTTGTAGGTGGCATCCATTTTGTTTTCTTCTGAATTCTTTCGTTATTGTAATAATAGATGTATTTTTCTATTGCTTTCGAAAATTCTTCAAAAGAGTTATAGCTCTTTTCGTAACCATAATAAACTTCATTTTTTAATCTTCCAAAAAATGTTTCCATAATTGAATTATCATAACAATTACCTTTTCTTGACATTGATTGGATAATACCATGTTTCTTGAGCTCTCTTATATAATATTTATGTTGGTATTGCCAACCTTGATCTGAATGCAATATTAAGTTATTTAGTATTGGAAATTTGTTAAATGCTTTCATTAGCATATTAGATATTTGCTCTAAATTAGGACTTAAGGATAAGTCATAAGAGATTATTTCATTTGTATACATATCAAGTATTGGAGAAATGTAGCATTTACCCCATGAAAAGTTAAATTGAGATACATCAGTACTCCATTTTTGTAATGGCTTATTAGCTTTAAAATTTCTGTCTATTATATTATCAGCAATCTTTCCTACTTTCCCTTTGTATGAATGATATTTTTCTCTAGGTCTTTTGCCAAATAGTTTTAATTCATGCATTATTCTCTGTACTTTTTTATGATTTATTGTATATCCTTGATTCAATAATTCCCTATATACTCTTCTTACACCATATCTTCCTTTATGATTGTTAAATATATCAAATATTTTATTTTCTATATTTTTATTTCTAATCTTAACAGCATCAACTTTATTAATTTCAAAGTAGTATGTTGATTTTGGCAAATCAATAGCTATTAAAAGATATTTTAGTCTGTAGCCTTTTTCTTTGAGTTTTTTGACAATCGCTGCTTTTTCGCCTTGAGTTGCGCAGCGTAGTTCTTTTCTCTCAAGGCGATTTCTTTTTTTATTATTTCATTTTCTGCCTTTATATATTCATTTTCTGCTCTCAATCTTATGAGTTCTTCTCTTTCGGATTCATTAAGTTTTTTTGCTTCATGGATATTCGTTTTTTTCATGGTTGTATTCTTAGGTTTACGACCTTTCTTTTTATTTACAAGACCATTATATCCATAAATTTTATACTTGTTAACCCATGAATAAAGTTGTCCACGATTAATTCCTATTTCAATTGCTACAGAACCTATTGTGTTTCCAGCTAATACTTTGCTTACCACTTCTAGCTTTTCATCAGTTGTCCACTCGATATTATTTCCATGTTTTAAAATTTCTGGACCATGCTTTTCTTCTAACTTAAACCATTCTTTAATTGTGTCATGAAATCTCTTTTCTTTAACTCCTTCAGGTGTATCCGCCCATCTTCCTTCTCTGTACAACTGTACGCATTCTTTTTTAAATTCATAACTATATTTCATAAAAATACCCTCCTTACTGGTTTGTCCAGTAAAGAGGGTACATATCAATATGCGTAGGCCGTTTTTTGCTTTATTCTATTTTGCAACAGTACCTTACTTTACAACTACTTGTACTCCTTTGAGTATGTCGAATGTTATTTTTTTATTTCTTTTAAATTTTTTACATGCTCTCTATTACTTATATTTAGTTTGTTTTCTTCGATTAACTTCAATATATTATCAACATCTGTTTCGTTTATTATTTCTGTTGATGAAAGTTCTTCAATATTTTTAGCTACTTGTGATATTTTGCAAACTACAGAATTTTTCACTTCAAATTTGATTTCAGCTTCTGGTGAAAAAGCTACTATTGAAAAATATCTCATGTCAGGATAAGAATCTTGTATAATTGATTCAACTGCTTTTATGTGGGCGTAATTTTGCAAAATAGGATTCATGAAGTTTGTTTTATTTCCATAAATATTTTGCGTCCACTTTTTTGCGTGTTCTGATCCATAAATCCAACCTTTATAATTTTTGGTTTCGACTGAAAATATACCATATCTTGAAACGACTAGGTGATCAATTTGTGTAGTTTTTGTATTACCTTGTTTGTTTTCTAAAACAAGGTTGTTTATAATTCTGTATTTTTCTTTATCAAGACTATTTAGTTTGATTTTTACAGCTGATTCACCCATAGCACCCTTTAGACGTGGTAGCAAGAGTTTAAGAATTACACAAAAAGCTAAAAATAATCCTAAAATGATGTAGATATTGTCCATAATAATTTCCTTTACATAAAATATATATTCTTTTTAGTCTACTACTTTACAACTACTTGTACTCCTTTGAGTATGTCCACGCATACTCCACATTGTCAGATAGTCTAACTCTGGATTAGCACATAACGTGATATCTAGTCCACGCTTCAAACCTACACGAAGCATACCCATTTGAGCTGCATCAAATTCAGGCTTTGCATATACGCTAACATCAACACCACTCTCTAACCCATATCTGATTTGTTGCATTTGTCTCCTGCCGAAATCAGGTTTAGCATATACACTAACATCAAGCCCTTTCTCCAACCCCAACCTTATTTGTTCCATTTGCCAATTATCAAACTCTGGCTTAGCATAAATACTAACATCAAGCCCTTGTTCCAGACCTAACCCAATTTGTTCCATTTGCCAATCATCAAAATCAGACTTAGCATATATACTCAAATCAATCCCTTTTTCTAAACCGAATCTGATTTCTTCCATTTGCCAGCTATTAAATTTTGGCTTAGCATATACACTAACATCAATATCGCCTTCTAATCCCAATCTAATCTCTTCCATTTGCCAGCCGTCATATTCAGGTTTAGCATATATACTAACGTCAACACCGTTTTCTAACCCTAGCCTAATTTGCAACATTTGCCAACTATCAAAATCAGGTTTTGCATACACACTAACATCTAGTCCTTGTTCTAATCCTAGTTTTATTTGTTCTACTTGCAATTTATCGAATTGCGATAAATCTAATTCCGTCATTATCCTCTCCCCTTTTTAAATTTTTATAAATCAAAATCATCCATTATATCATTTTGATTGTTTCCTTTTTTCTTCTTATAAAAGAAGAATCCTACGCCTCCTAATAAGGCTACACCTAATGCTCCTAATACTAATATTATAGGAGATTTCTCTTTATTTTCAGATTTAACTTCCTGATTAGCTATTTCTTGCTCTAATTTCTTGTCTTTGTCTTTATCTCCCTCGATAAATCCTTTTTCTACTGTATTATCTTCTTGAACAACAGGAACTGCTTTTGCTTTCATGTTTTTATCAAAATTTACAGTAGCATTTGCAAACTTTTTATCTACAGTTATGGTATTTGATTTATTATTTCCCATTACAAAATAATAAGCCCCGTATTTTAAGCTATTTAACACTAATTCACCTTTATCATTAGATTCAAGTTTTTTCAATAACTTATCTGTATAACCATCGTAAACTTCATAATATGTTTTTTGTTTTTTTTCATTTGTTATCTTAACCATATTATTTTCAATGGTGAATTCTTTCTTTTCATTATCTTCTTTTAATGTAACATCAAAAACCTGACCTGCTTTGAAAGTTTGTCCGACTTCTAAAACCTTTAGTTTATAATTACCTTTTTGTAGTGCGTTTAAAACTATAGTTCCTGTTTGATCACTCATAGCCTCTCCCACTACCTTTTTGTCTTTTTCTAGGGAGACTTTAATGTCGCTAACAGGCTTTTTGTTTTTATCGACTAATTTGATATCAGCTGATGAAGTCTTAGATTCAATCTTACTTGCCCCTACATTAACTTGCGATGTGTCATTATTTGATGATTGCGGAGTGCTAGTTTCAAAGTTATATCCCATAGATTTGTCATATTCATAATACGATTGATTACTAGGTGTACTTTCAAGAGGTCTATCAGCAGCCTTAACACTTCCTAACTTTTCAGAAGATTTTGGTGGGTTATATGAAAAATCTTCGTTTGTACTATTTGTAGAATGGTTGTTAACGGTTCCATTTGAGTTTTCTCTAGATTGTTCTGCACTCGGGTTATTTACAGAATTATTTGATGTTTCATCATTATTATTTTGATATACAGGATTAGTTATCCCCTCAACGTAGTCTTTTATAGAGTGATCATCATTTTCTTTAATTTCTATAATTGATTTTTTAATTCTTTCGACAGCATTTTCAATTATTTCAAAAGTTTTTTCAATATTTTTATCATTGTTTTCTAATTTTAGTTGTTTGTCTAAAATATTTACTAATTCGCTTAAATAAAATTTTTGCGAGTATGTTATTTTAGGCATTATCTCATCTATATCTTTAACCAACTTTTCTTTTCTTGGTAGATAAATACTATCTAACATTTCATCATTAATTTTGTTTGATATACTACTATCGTCTACGTTATTGTCGTTATCTTCCTTTTTGTCTTCCTTTTTGTTTTCTTTGTTATCCTTTACATCATTAGATATGTAACCGTTAGATATTAAATCATCTTTTGGAGGTTCAACTGTTCTCTTATCTTCGACTTCAATATCTTCAAATTCTTCTTTTACTTTTTCATATAAATTATCTAATCTTTCATTATTACGTTGATTTTCTTTATCCTCTAGATATTTCAAAATATCTTTATAACTATTTTGCGTGTTTAATTCGACTGTATCGTTTGCGTAAACGTTGTATGGCAAACAAGAACCCATAATAATTGCTAGTGCCATAACTTTTGATAATAATTTCTTATTCATTGAATTTCTCCTTATTTCCAATATCCTAATTTTGTTATACCCACAAATAATTGTTATTTTGGATAGTATAGAAAAAATACATTCAAGGCTAGAAATGAAGGACAGAAATTCTGTCACTGAACAAGCTTTATCACTTTTCGCCAGCGAAAACCCCGATTTTACGGGGGAATTAAAAAAAAGAAGGAACTAGGCGTAATAACCTAGCTCCTTTAATCTTATCTTTTCGCTTTTCTATAACCCGCATTAATTGCATCTTGTTCTGTTTCGAATAGCACTAAATTCTTATCGCTTATTTTATCGTAGGACGCTTGACCCGGCATGTGATAAATCTTACTTTTTCTATTCCCACGAATTACGCCTCTACCTACAGGCTTTGTTTGCTCATTTGAAGGTTCCTTTGTGGATGTATTATTGTCTACAACTCCACCTTTCCACAATCCTATATTATTATCTTTTGCTGTTTTTTCAATTTGTCTAAATTCGTTTACATATTTAACATCTGGTGGAAATACTGATACTTGTGCGAAGCCATTAGCCAAAAGCATAGCGTTGAAACAATTGTTTGTTAATACTTTTGTATCTATTTTTGAAGTTGGCTCATTTATCCAAACATATCTTAATAGTCTTGAATATCTATCTCTTTCGGAAACATCCTTTTCTAAATATACAGTCTTTCCCGCTGGTAGCATTTTTTTAGTATAAGCACTTGCCTCTTTACCAAAGTATTCTACACCTTTTTTCGGATGCTTAGTTTCCGGTGTATTAACTAATACCATTCTGATTTTTTCAGAAACACCATTTTGTCTCTTTACAACAATTATATCTCCGTCTACAACTCTTTCTACAACAGCTTTCTCAAAGTTATATAATTTCTTTTGAGGTTGTTTTGTATCTTTTTTAGAAGGTCTTACTGCTAATTCTTCGATCGTTTTGTTTTGTAAGATATTGTCTTCGACTGAAGCTTTTCCACCAACTATAACAATCTTTTTCAAACCGTTTAAATAATCTTTTGAAGATTTATTTAAGTTCTTATTAGATGTTAGTATTATCGGTGCATTGTATTTCTTAGTTAGACTTACAGCTGATAAGCTATCTGCAAACACATTCGCATTTGATAAAATAGCTGTATCGTTATTAGTAAATGATTTCTTGGCAATTTCTAAAGCTGTTTCATATCTATCTTTACCTGAAATTCTTTCTCCTGTGAAACCATTTAATGGCAACAAGTTTTTCCCGCCTATTGCAATCTCATTTAATTCAGATTTTGGATAATTAACACCGTCACTTAAGACCATAACAGACTTATGACTTGCCATATATCCTGCTGCTGCTAAGGCATCTGGGAAGTTATTACCACTAACGATTAGTAGATTTTCAGGATCAACGAACTCTTTAGTCTTTTCCATGACTTTGACCGAAGTATCATATCTGTCTCTTCCAGCTAGTCTTTCAATTTTTGCGTTCTTTGTTATTGACTTTATTTCCGGTTCAATTCTTTCCTTATTTAACGCTTTTTCTCCACCTACGATATAGACATTTTTCGGATTTAACCTTTCTATCTCCGATTTTGTCTCTGTGTCAAGCTTATCAGATGACGATAATAACAGAGGTGCATTTAGAGCTGCTGCTAATTGACCAGATGATAAAGCATCTGGGAAATCAAAACCATTAGCAATTACAACGTTATCGGAACTTTCAAAAGAACTTTTAGAAATATTAACTGATGTTTCTATTCTGTTTCTTCCAGAAATTCTTTCAACCTTTTCTACACTTGCTTTTGTGATTGTCGGTGCTATACACATTGACAATGCTAGAGATGTAGCAAGAACTCTCTTCATTAAATTTTTCTTTTTCACACTAAACTCCTCTAATATATTTAATATAATTTTATCACAAAATCTTCGCTAATTTACTTCTGTCAATTAGAATTACATTAGTTTCTTTAGCAAGATTTTTAGCAGGTTTTGTAAAATAGCTATTTGTTAACACCATAGCTGTATCTGTTTTATAGAAAGCCTTCGCCGCTATAACCTCTTGTATAGCTTTAACACCTACATTCCTGTTATACCTTTTAATCTGAATTGCGATAGACTTTTTATTTTTTGTCGCAATTAAATCTACCCCATAATCTTTCGTAGCTTTTGTAAGTTTAGTTGTATATCCCATCTTTTGAAATTTTGCATCTATCAGATTTTCAAACTCTATACCATCCATATAATCTATTTTAGAAAAATCATAATTCTTGTATCTGTTTATTTTTAATTTTCGCTTTAATCTTTTAAAAAATAATTTTATAAGAGTTAAAAAAAGACTTACACAAACCAAAACAACCACTATGAAAAGAACGGGGTTATCATCAAAAGCCTTATACAAACTAGATAAATCCATGATTTTTAGCCCTGTTGTAGCATAAAATGTCTAAAATCTCGAAGATTTCCTCTTTATCTTTTATAGATAAATTTGGATAATGCTTAAATAAGTAGCTTCTGTAAAAGTACATAACAGCTTTTGAATCTACTTTTTGTTTTTCCGTTTTTCCATTTTCCTTAACAACTTTGTAATCAAATGGTTCATTTACAGAAATGACTTCGTAAAGCTTATATAACTCTTTTGCTATTTCGCAATATCTTTCAAGATTATTTTCAAATTTTTCCATTTTATTCTTTTGATAGTCTTGTATATGATTACTACCTTTAATTTTTCTTGTTGAAAACTTCTCATGATATTCATTATATCTTTCATCTAACTTGTCTTTTTCAATCATAGTCTCAACTTCATTTACAGGCAATGGATTATTAAGTATGTATATATTTAATAATCTAATTGTGTCTATAACATTTTGTACTGTGAAATTCTCATAGAATAACTCTGAAATATACTTAAACAATGTATTGTTTCTTTGACCTTGTTCAATGTTGTATATATCATATTTGTTTCTCGCCATAGGATATAAATAAATTGGCAATTCTACCAAATTAGAAAACATATCTTCAATAGATCCTCCGTTGAGAAAATATCTATTTTCGTTTTCTCCGTATATTTTGGCATAACAATCTTTACCTCCAGCTTTTATATCTACTGTTATTCCTATTGGAGTAACTTGTCTTACAACGTTTGTGAAATCATATTTTCCTTTTTTAAAGTAAAAGTGATATCCGTTAGGTGTTCTCATTATAGTTGTTGGAACTTTAAGATCTTTTAGTAGTTTTACTAATTTTTCTCCTTGCTCTATGTTATCTACATCTACAAGAACTAAGTCATCTGGAATGATAAGACCATAATCTGAATATTCTAATACTTGATTGTATGATAATGGTTTTTTATAATTAAAATCCTTAATTGGAATTTTTGAATCTTTACATAATGGAATAAATCTTAATTGCATTAAATTCTCTCCTTTTACATATTCACTTGCTATTTTTTTCGCTAGATTTATATAATAATCTTTGTCTAAATCGTTATAATCATCGGTTAAATTAATCGCTACTCTAGGATTTGGTGGTAGCGAATTAACTAAAACATTTGTGTTTCCTTTTATTTTATATATATTATTGTATTTCTTATCTTTACTAGCTAATATCCTAATTGAGAAATTATGAGATATATTGATATTTCCTATGGCTTGTACCACTTCATCAAAACTCTCGCCAATATTTCTATATATTAAAAACTCTTTTAAGTCATTACATTCATTAATATAGCTTTCTACACTTTCATTATTAATTAAATGATTTATTACAGCTTTTTTTACCACATCGCAGTCTTCATATATTTTGGCTTTAGATAAATCCATCCCGTATTTTAAAATATCGCCTTTTATTTTTATTTCTTCTCCTTGGGCTAGATAATTGTTTATGTTTTTTTGAAAAAACTTTGTAAAATACTTTGTAGAATATTGTAACCCTAATTGATTAAAATATTTGTCCGTAAAATCTAAAACCTTATCTTTTATGTCTTTATTTACTAAAAATATTACACCGTCTGTATTAACGTTGATTAAAATTACGCCTTTAAATTTAATCAACATGAGAAGATACCTAAACATAATATCTTCTCCTAAATAACAAATTGCTCTTCCTTTTTCTAAATCATAATATTTGCTAGATTTTTGCAAAATACTTCCGTAAAAATTATTTATTAGTGGTTTTAGAGATTTATTGCCATTTTCATTTTTTTCTTTTAATAATCCTTTAAAGATTTTCCTAGATTCATCTGAGAAACTATCTGGAAATAAATCATAATTACAGATTAATGATGGATATTGTGAATCTATGTCTATATTAATTATAGAATAACTATCGTTAGAATTATATATAGAATTATTAGTCGCAGCGTGTATTCCACCAGATTTTAGATACACATAGAAATTCTCTACATATCCTGAATCTTTTAGATTATATTTGATATATTGTTTCTCTGTTGTTTTTTGTGCTATTTCAAAAAAAGCCTTTATTTCTTTCGGAAAATCTTTTGTGAATTTTTTTAAATCAATTTTCACATTCCACCAACTTTCCGATTAATTCTCTATCTGTCATATTTAAAGCATCTTTGAATTTATTCAAATACTGAACTCTAGTTTTATAGTAACCATTTCTTTCATTTAACAATTTTATGTATACATTAAATTGCTCTTTTACTTTATCCATAGGATTATCATAATTTAAATCACTAATTAAATGATTATTAATCTCTTCTTTAGATAAAGTATTTTTAAAATTATTTTTTAAGTCTATCATTTTCAAAAACGGAAACTTAGGTTCTTTAATTTTAATATTTGTTTCATAGTCAAAAATTTTATACCCTCTCACACCTTGTTTAAGGAGGTTTTTTACATATAGAAGACCATTTATATCAAGAGAATATAAAAGCCCCTTTAAAAGCCAAATATCACGATATTTTATGTCAAAACCTAATAATTCAATATCTTTTTTATATAATAGATCAGATACTTCTTTTCTACTAAATTTAAATAACAAAATATTATCAGTATTGGTTATTTTTTCTATTTCTCTTTCAAATATAATTTTTTCTATAAAAGAATCAATTTTATAAAGAGCTGTATAGAAAATATCCTCGTAAATGAAGCAGTCAAACAAGCAATACATTTTTCCTTTTTCTTCTAGAAAATCTTCGTAAATATTTTTATTTAATATCTCGTCATATTCATTTGTAGAAAATGTTATGAATTTTTGTAAATCACTTAAATAATCTTCCAAAATTTCCTCCTAAAAAATTAAGCCTTCGGTGATGAAGGCTTTTTTAATAAATGTATTGTCGACAAAATAATAATCTCAATCGATACTATTATTGAAATAATCTCTGCTATAGTTAGATTTTGATTTTTCATTAATGAATTAATAACAAAAGCTAAAACAATTATTGAAGTATGCCCTACTACAAAATACATGAATTGTTTTCTTTCAACTGTCTTTTTTGTGTTAAGCTTTTTTATAAACTCTCTAACAGATTTAACTTTAGTCTGTTTACTATTGCAATAATTACCATATATCCTATATGACAAGACCCTTAAAATTGTAAGAGTAATTACTATTACAAGATTTGACATAGGCACTAAGAAGCTAATATAGTTTAAGAAAATGCCATACACAAAAAATATTGCTATTTCAAAAAAACTTTTTTGTAAGCTATCTATTAATATTAAGGTAAACTTTCTAGAATTTTTTCTTAAGTTAAAAACTACCAAAACATTTAAAAGCAAAGTTATTAAAACAAACAAATATTTTAAATTGTTGAATAAACAAAATATTAATAGTCCGTTACCCAGTCCATATATAGCTGATATGATTAATAATTTAAAACTATCTTTCAAGGTCGTTGAAGTATGGTCTTGGATCATTGACATCTTTCATTCCGTCTCCATCTGAATCTATGAAATCATTTTGTAGAGGGTGAGCATCTATATAATCTGGTATTCCATCCATATCTGTATCTCTATTATAATATTGTTGATTGTTATATTCTAAATCTTTATTTTGTTGGTATTCTCTCTGTTTGTTTTCTAATTGCTTATTTTTCAATGAATTTAAAAACATTAGAAATGATATATTGTTTATGTCATTAAGGCCATCATTGTTTTTGATAAGCTTATTTATCTGAGATCCATTAGTAATGTGATTAAGCTTTATTTTGTAGTTTGATTGAAGAAACTCATCTATTCTATCGTATAGCTCGTTATCATCTAATTTATACGCTTGTTCATTATTAAAATAGCTATTATTGTATTCTTTAGCTAAATTTAAAATCAAACCTTCTTCATCTTTAATTGTTGTCTTGTTGTTATCTTCATTAATTTCGTTTGAAATATCAAATATTTTCAAATTTATACCTCCTTATTTTAAAAACACGCCAATAACTATCGTAACGATAAACGGAACCATTGCATAAGGCAATACCTTTGTTAAAAACGGTTTGTCTTTTTTGTAATTCACATAAGCTCTTATTCCAAAAGTCATTATAGATCCAAAGATTATAAGATTTGAAATAATTATCTCAAACAAATTCTTATTAAAGAAAAAGAACAAAATAGCTAAAACGATTAAAATCGCTGTACCATAACCCACAAATTTAACATCAGACATATTTTCGTAGGTTGCTTTGTAAATCTTTTCAAAAAATCCTGTTTTTTTATTATCTTGCATTTAATACCCCCTTATTTCTTAGTCATTCTTTTAGGGAAATCTACAGATATATTTGTTTTGCCATCTTCTTCATTTACACTAAAAATAGCACTGTATTTTTCGCCTTTTTTACTCTTTAATCCTTTTACCATAACCCCTGAAGACGAACATAATTGCTTTACAAAATCATCTGTTATTGATTTTTCTTTAATACCGAAACTTTCGAAATATTTATTTTTCTTCCATATCTCAAAACTACAATCTTCATTTTCGCAATCGTATTTCAACCCTTGATTTAAGACCTTTTTGCCACAGAAAGGGCAATCGCAAACTTCTATTCTTAAATCATCCAAATCTTTTACCCTATCTATTTCATTTAATATATATTTTTCTATGAAATTTAAGAAGGTTTCTTGTTCTATATTACCTAATCTTACTTCTTCTAATTTTTCTTCAAGTGCAGCAGTTAAACCAACAGTTTTTATTTGTTTTGATAAAAGTTTGTACAACAATCTTGCTATTGGAGTTGATGTTAATGTCTTTTTACTTCTTTCTATATACTTGTATTCAACAAGTTTTTCTATTATTGAATCTCTAGTTGCAGGAGTTCCAATTCCTCCTTTGTATTTTTCGTCAATGTCTTTCAGATTTTCCATAGATGATACAATTGTTGCATCCGTAAATCTTGGTTTAGGCTTAGTTTTTGTTTTCTTAATTTCAAGATCACATTGGAAGTTTTGACCTTTGTTTAAATCCAAATTATCATTGTATTGTAATTTATTGTATTGAATTTTATTAAAACCTTCTTGTGTAGATTTTCGTTTTTTTCCAGAAAACTCATCATTAAGCTGAATATCTTGTTCTATATATTCGAAATCTTTCATTGTGGCTTCAATCATTCTTCTAGAAATTAAATCGTAAATATTTCTTTCATCTTTAGACAAATTGTCAATTTCTTTTGTTTTAGTATTTACAATTATAATTGCATAGTGTGCATCTTTTTGTGCTTTCTCATCATTAATACACTTTTTAGCCCCTTCGATATCATCTTTTTCTATAAACCACGCTAAGTATAAATTCTTTAGTGTTTCAGAGAACGATTCTTCTAAGTCTGCCGGTAAATATTCCATATTACTTCTCGGATATGATGTTATCCCTTTTAAGTACAAACTTTCTAAAATATTTAATGTTTGTTTCAAAGTATATCCATATTCAACATTGGCTTGTTGTTGCAAAGTAGATAATTTAAATAATTTAGGTGCTTTTTTCTTTTTCTTTTCTTCTACTATATCTACTACTGTAAAGTCTTTTAAATCTTTAAATCTATCACACTCTTCAGGAGTATCGAACTTTCTTTTAAATTGAAATCCGTTATACTCTCCAACGAGGTTATATATATCACTTTCTTCGAAGTTTTCTATCTCTAAATCTCTTTCTATGATTAAACATAAAGTAGGTGTCATTACACGACCTATTACAAACTTTCTGAAAAATTTAAACATATACAATCTTGATAAGTTCATACCTATTAGCCAGTCTGCCTTACTTCTTGAATCTGCCTCTAGGTAATATCCGTCATACTCTTTTATGTCTTTTCTTTCCTCTAAAGCTTTTAAAAGTCCGTCTTTATTCGTTGTATTACACCACATACGAGTAACCTTTGTTTTGTTCTCGTCTATATCTAAGTGATTATATAGAAGTCTAAATATTAACTCTCCTTCTCTTTCAGCATCGCAAGAGTTAATTATTTCATCGTATTTATTACTTTTTATTAAATCTTCAATTTTTTTAAATTGATCTTTATTACCTGTTAGTTTATATTGGTATTTATTTGGAATCATAGGTAAATCATCTATACTACTATCAGCCCATTTTTTATCCCATCCTTGATTTTCGTATTCATTCGGCTCTTTTAAGCCAAATAAATGACCCCAAGTCCATGTTACATGACAATCTAAAACATCATAATAGCCATCTTCCGGTGTAAATTTACCAATAGAATCCGCTATTTTCTGTGCCATGTCTTTTTTTTCTGCTATTATTAATTTCAATTTGTTCTCCTATTATTGCGGCGTTTCTACATTAAACGAATCATCTTCAATTTGTTCTTCGCCATCAGTCTTTTGTTCTACTGTCTTTTTATTCGATTCAGTTTCTATCGAATTATTTTGATATCCTGTTTGGTTTTCTAATACCAGATTGGTTCCTTTCTCTACTATAACTACATCATTTTTCCCTAATGTAATTAACTCGTTTGAATTTTCCATATCAAAAGAATCTGTTGGTACATCTGGAATTATCGGGTATATTAATACTCCTTTAATATTTCCTTCTACTTTATACGATCCAGCTTTTACATTGCCTTCTCCTACACGATATACACCAGCTTTGATATTATTAGGATTACTAGGCTTAAACTTTAGTTTTTCTATCTTAAAGCCATCAACCTCAATTAAATCACCGTTTTCAACCTTTAATATCGTATCGTGTTTGTATACTTTAGTTATATTACCAGCTGGTTTATTAACTTTAACAATAGGTTTTTCTATTAGTCTTTTTAAGTAAATATCGCCTTGCTCTATATCTTTACCAACCTCGATATATTTATATGTGCTTTTTACGGGTGTTGTCTTTATTCGAGTTGCAAAAGCTGTATTATCAAGGTTCATGGATAACTTTTCTTCCGGTATTTTAACCAATTCTCCACTACCAATATATTTAGTTGGAAGTTCTACCTTTTTATCCTTGTTACAACTTGTCATTATTAATATTAGTGCTATGACAGATACTGCCATTAGCTTTTTATTCTTCGTCATACTAACCAAACAAGGAAATCCCGACTTCAGTCGTGGTTAGGATTTTCCTAATCCTTGTTTATCTCCTTTCTACTAATACTGTTTTCCTCGGCTCTATAAATTCTAATTTCTTACACGATATAGAACCCTTATTTACCTTGTTTCCAGACAAATCCCTAATATGGAATTGTCCTGAACTTCTTCTTCCAAATATAAAATATTCTTTATCTTGATATTTCACTCTATCAAATAACCTAAAGCCTTTAACTAAATACGAGGCTTGGTTATTTTTCTTTATACCGCCTTTAAGATAATTTGCTTTGTGTATTTGTCTATTATGGCATCTAACTTTCTTAAAATAAAAAGTAGTGTCTGATAGCTTAGCACTAAGATTATTTGCTATACAAAAGGCATCAATTTTATGTTCTTTAGGTAGGTTATTTTCTATCCTTTTATTCTTAGTTAAATATCCATAAGTTAAACTCACATCATCATATATCTCTTTTAACCTGTTGTATAAAGCCCAACGCATAATACCCATAAAAGCTGAATCTTTTAAAGACTTTCCTCTCTTGATATTAAGCTTAATCTTTCCTTTATGATAAGCATTATGACAACTCTCACATAGAGTAATTAAGTTGTTAGGACTATTACCTCCGGTTTGTCTTGATTCAATATGATGAACATTTAATATAGGGTCTTTGCTCTTTCCCTTACAATGTTGGCAAGTATGGTTATCTCTAAACAATACATATTCTCGTATATTCCAAAATCCTAATTGTTCGCCTTGTTGATATTCAACACCCGATATATCGGGGTTTTTAATCTTTTGCATATCAAAACTTGCAACCTCTACAATAATCTTTTTGATTGGAATAATACTACATACATCAGATATTATCTTTAAGTGACTATTAACCTTGTGTCTAATACTAGGTGCAAGCCAACCTTTTTTCTTTGATGATACTCTGTTATTAAAACGAGCTTTTCTGTGTCTTAGTCTATTTCTTCTAGTTCTTCTGCACTCACGTCTTGACGATAGTTTTTTAACTATATCATTACGCAGTTCATACTCTGCTGAAAATATTTCTTTGTTTTCAGTAGAAGCCGATAAACCTATATACTTAGATCCAGAATCAACTCCCAAAGTTATATCTTGAACATTATTATCTGTTCTATACAGTAGTTTTATTGTGAATGGTGTTCTTTTTACTACATTAGCTTTCTTATTCCTTAATAGCCTTCTTACCTTACCAAACCTTGTGGTTGGCATTAAGGGTTTATTATCAATATTTAAGACATATACAACCATAAGGTTCTCCTTTCAAAAATTAATCTTATGTTTAAAGCTATAAGCCAGCACATAAGAGCTGTAATGTTACCTTCGACAATGTTATCTTGTAGTTTTGTATATGCAACACCGACCACAACCCCTTAGGTCTTTTAATCACATATCTTAGAGCAAGGAACTAGGTAAAACATTCCTTGGTAACTATATATTTACAAGTAACGTAGCACATAACATAAGTGCTTAGTCTAATCAACTAGGGCTGTTTGTTAAGACAAGCCCCGACTTTAGTCGTGGGGTAATTGACTTGAAAAATCTCCTACCATTTCAAATACATTATCAATCGTCTTGCATTTATTTAACACACATTCCGCTATTAATATTTGTAAATCATTTTCTGCTTGCTTTAAATCTTTTTTTGCTTGGTCTAAATCACTTTGTTTCTTCTCAACAATATTTTTCTTTTTCTCTATTCTTTTTTCTTGATTTTCAATTTTTGTTCTAAAATCCATAAAATCCTCCTCATTATCTTTTACCTATCCTTGTTATACCCACAAAACGAAGATGTTTTGAAAATAAAAAAATGTTATTTGTAGATTAATAACATGTATTGTATCTACAAATAACATTCGGTTTGTGTTTAGTATTTTCCCTATTATATAGCCCTTATATCCCTAATTCTTTTTTAACTTCATCATCATTATAAAATCTCACATTTTCTTTGTTCATAAGATAGTCTTGAACAATCTTTTCGCCGTATTCCTGCTCAATTTTTTCTAATAGCGATTCTCTTATCCAATTTGATAAAGACATGTTTTTTTCTTTCGAAACATTTGTGAAAAGCTCCTTATCAGACTCGCTTAACCTGATAGTTATAGTAGTCATAAAATCACTCCTTTGTTGTGTTGCATTATCAAAATATCTACAATTGGCGAGTAGTAATATTTCTAATGTGTTCTCTATTGCTGATATTTAGCTTATTTTCTTCAATCAGTTCTACAATCTTTTTTAAATCATTTGGATTTAGAATTTCTTTATCCGAAAGTTCTTTAATATTTCTAGAAACTTGTGACATCTTGCAGATAACAGAATTTTTGGTTTTAACCTTTACTTTGGCATCTGGAGAAAATGCAACAACAGAAAAATATCTCATGTTTGGATAATACTTCCTCAAAATTGATTTAACAGCTTGCATATGTGCGTAATTTTGTAAAACAGGATTCATAAAATCATTTCTTATTCCATGGATATTTTGAATCCACCTCTTGCCATACTCAGAACCACAAATCAATCCTTTGTAATTTTTTGTTTCAATAGAAAAAATACCATAAGTTGAGATAACGAGATGATCGATTTGCGTAGAATAAGTATTTCCACCCGAATTTTCTAATACTAGATTATTTATAACGCTGTATTTATTCTTATCAAGACTACTTAATTCCATCTTAACCATAGCCTCTCCCATGTACCCCTTGATCCTTGGCCACAAGCTTTTCAAGACTAGGCAAAGTACAAAAAATATTCCAAATGAAATATACAAATCTCGCATATATCCTCCCGTATCTCTTATTCTTTATTAGAATTGTTTAGATTTTTCAACTTTTCTATAAATCTTTTCAATGCTAACTTGATCTACACCTCTTTTTTCAGCAACTGTTTGACAAGCGTTCATTACTCTAATACTATAAGTTCCACCGTCACTTACCGACTCTTCAAGTGTTTGGCTTTTCAAATCATCTGAACTAACAACAGGGGTAGTTCTTTCTATCTCGTCTTCTACTTCGTAGTATATTTTCTTATCCAAATCTGTTATATCTTCTACTCCACCTTTAAACCTCATATCTAGAATATAGTCCATTCCTCTACCCATGAAGTTTTCTGAACCACCTTCTAAATAATTAGCGAAAGCTATCGTTCCGTAGAATTTATCTACATCCCTTTTGTCATCATAGAAATAGAAATTAACAGGTTTATTTTTTAATTTTTTCTTTTCTAAAATATCATCGCAAATTCTTCTTAAATCTTTTTCATCCTTTTTATCAGTCAATATATAGAATTCAGTTAGTTTATACTCGTAAAAAACATCTTTATTAGGTTTGTTTTCATCTTCAACCTTTACCTCATCTATTTTATTTCTTTGATCTTCCTCAAGCTTCTTTACTATTGTATACGACAAAGATTCAACCTTTTCTTCCTTTTGTTCTTCTGTTTGTGGAAGGTCTTGTTCTGGTGGTAAGTATGTTGTTTGTCTATATTTAAATAGAACAGCAAAGTTTAACACCAAAGATATAACTATAGCACCTATAATTATAAATCTATTAACTTTGAACACATCAAAATCAACATTATTTTCATAATATTTAATAAAAGTTATTACATATGGAACAGCTAGTATTAATACGTTACACGAGATAACAATCTTTAATATACTTATTACACTTACCATATATGTTGGACTTAAGTACAAAATCTTATATGAAAGAAATGACACTATAATAGACAAAGCTACATACAATAGTATCGGTGATCCATATTTAAATATTTTAGCATTTTCATCCTTTTGTAATTTAAATATACTTATAGAAAGAGTAATATATATTACAGAAAATATACTTACAATTACTGCTGCTGCTATTAGCGATTTTAACATTTATCTACCTCTTTTCCTTCTTTTTCTTTCATCTCAATATAATATTTCTCCAAATTATCTAATGACATTTCTTTAGGATAATCTATGTCTCTAGAATAAATATCAAAACTTAGCTTTCCTACGCCATTTCTTTCTAAAAAATACTGTGATACAGCGTATTGATAACCTTCTAATATTGATTCTTTTCTATTAAAACTATCTACCATTTTTGCATCTTTAATGAATTCTTGATTATTCGAAAGCTCTTTTTGTCTTTTTCGCCTTTCTTCTGAATTTGAGCATTTATCCAACCCATATTTTTCTCTAAAGTCTCTTTTTATTTCCTTTTCTTCTTCTGTTGGTTCCAAAAGCTTTTTATCTAAAACCTCATTAATGAACTCATAATCCATACAAGTTCCTATATAATTTATATGTTTTATTAGATGTCTTTCCAAATAATCTGTTCTAGCTCTTTTTACTGCCAACCCAGAAACTTCGCTTATTTTATCTCTTCCATATTTGGAGTTAAAATGAATACTTGACTTCATTATTCCTCCTGATTCTTTTTTCCTATCTGGTAATTGAAATTCATAGAGAGAGGAATCGAATATACTATAAAGATATCTTTCTATTTCCGAAAACTTTTTTCTTTTCTTCAAGTCTGAATCTGATGTTTGATCCCAGCACCAACGTTTTTTTTCTACAGGATTGGTAGATGATAGAATGCAATAATACGTCTCTTTTCCCTCATAATTACCTTTAGCATATTTTGTATTCCAACGAAATCTATTTAAATCGTATAAAAACGTTTCGTATTGTCCTGATGCTACCATTAGATATTCAAAAACCATTTTAATAATCTTTTTATTATATAATACGTTTTCGCCTATATATATACATCCTTCTTCATCAGCCAATAAATCTTTTTCTATCGCATATAAGCAATCAATATAATCTTGGGGAGATATATAATTATAATAATGAAGGTCTACTTGATTTTCTACTATAAAATCAAATCTTCCTTTATTTCTTCCGGACATAGACTCTTTCCAATCTTCTAAACACCATTCTTCTCTATCTAGTAAAAGTCTGTCTTTCCTACCATATTTATCCACATGCTCATAATATACTAATTTAACTACATCCTCTTTTGGAGGCTCATAATCATAAGTTACATCGTCATCGAATTTATCTATATCAAACACATATTCATTATCTGGTATATATTTTGGATTATATAACATTTTACTCTTTCCTTTATTTATAATATTTTACTGATCGTTTTAGATGCGATTATTAATTACTATCTTTTCTTGTAGAAAACATAACCTCCCGCAACCACTACTACTGCAAAAACTGCAAAAACTAATAATAGTTTCATGTTTCTTGTGTTTTCTAATTCTTTTTGTTTGTTAATCAAAGCTTGTTTTTCAGTAGGCTTTAATACAATTTCATCATCTTTTTTATCCGAATCTTTTTTATCTTCTTTTTTTGTGCTGACTTGTGGTTTCTTACTTTCATCTTTTTGCTTTTGTAATTGTTCAGCTTTTTCTGCATCTGGGTTTACTACTGATATATCTACAACTTGAAATCTTGTTTTTTCAGACACATTTATTTGTTGTTTTGATATATTTATTTGAAAATTAGAAAAATCTTCATCATCTTGATATACTTTATAGATTGTGTATTTCCCATAATTAAAGGCTTTATCTAGTTGCTTTCCGGTTCCTACCACTACCTCATACACATCTTTTGTTTCATCATTTGATAGAATAATTCTAAGAGGCTGTTGATTAGCTTGATTTTTTGTTACTCTGAATCTAATAGTTCCTGCTTTATCTCTATCTTTAACATCATCATATCTTTTTGTTTTATCGATTTTTCCGTCACTATTTACCCATCTTATAAAATTCTTTGATTTAGCCTCATAGTCGTACTTCATATCTTCATTTTTAGCTATATCTTCATATTTTAGTTTACCATCACCGAATGTTACCCAATTATTTCTAATTTTTGACTTTTCACCGGTTATTGCATTTACTAATTCTCCCTTTCTATTGTAAATGCAAGTCTCCAGAGAATCAATAAAAGCCCCCGATAAATCTGGATCAAATGTTGGATCATCACCTTTTTGCTCTATTATATCTTGTTGTCCGTCATAACTTGCCATACTTTCTTGACCAAAAAGAAGAAACACCGACATTGCGATAATAAAATATTTAAATAATTTTTCCATAAAATTTTAGGGGAGATTCAATCTCCCCTTATCCCCTTTCATAAATTTTAATTTATTTTTAATGTTTCATCATGTTATTAGCGTTTTGACTAACACCAATATCTATGAATACTCCATTTCTTGCTCTTATATATCCAGCTGGAAGTAATCTTTCAGAGTATTTTTTCCTAATATAATTGTATTCACTTACCCAGACTGAGCCATCAGGATTTACTGCCTCTACAAACATTATATGTCCGTATGCACCACCTACTGTTGATAATGCACAGCCAGCTACAGGCTTAGATATAATTTTAGTTCCACAATGTCCTCTTGCTGCTGAATAACGCCAGTTTCCTCCGTCACCCATACTATACAAATGATATCCTCCTAATTCTCTCGCTCTGTTATACACATACCATACACACTCACCCCATGGTGATTTATTAGTCCAGTTAGCTCCTGTTGAGTGAGGTTTAAATACCCTTAAATTATCCGGTATTGTTCCTAATTGTGATTTTTCTCGTGAACCAGAGAAACCATAACTGCCATCATATCCACCAGTAAATTGAGGAGCAGAATCTACTTTACCCAATGAATCTTGAAATTCTTCAAAATCATTTTGCATTGAAGCCCATCCTGTTTCAAGCATATAGCTTTTAGCGTTCTTTTGGTCAATTATACCAGAACTCATACGCATTGCTGGGTTAAGATAAGCTCTTCTGATTTCTCCTTTTAAGAATTTGTTGATAAATGATTCATTTTCACCCGGCTTATATTGATAGAACATGTTCATATATAATACAGATTCATATTTTTCGGTATCATTAGCTGTTTCTTTAGTTCTTTTAATTTCTTTTGTAGGATCTACTTCATTTGGATTAGTATTAAGCTTAGTTTTAGTATGAACATTAATTTCTAATGATTTCTTACCAAAAGCTATCGCTTCTTCTTTAGTATTAAAAGCAATCTTAATATTATATCCTCTAGTATCATTCGTGCTACCGTCTACAGTTGCATTACCATATCCTGGTATTTCTACCTTAGCACCTTTAGCAATAATTGATCCATCTGCTAATATTATACCCTTTTTAATAGGTGTTCCGTTTGGTGTGTTAGGATTTTCTTTTGTTGGATAAATACCAGTAGCTGTAACCTTAACCTTCGTTACTAAATCTGGAGAAATCGAATTATTTTCTGTAGGATTAGTTACGGGCTGATCTGGTGATTGAGTTTGATTATGTTTGTTACCTAATGATTCTTTTTGAACAGCCTCATAGATTCTAGCCATAAATAAACTAACACTTGTTTGCCATCCACTTGAATCACTACAATATAACTTACTAACACCAGCTACTGATTGACCGTTATAGTATCTTCCACCCGGAGTTAAATACAATGTATTTAATTTATTACAAACAAAACCATAACATTCTGCAAAATTTCTAAAACCATTTGCGTTAGTATATGTGTTTATGTCAGTTGCGTTCCAAGATAGTATGTTGTTCTTTTGAGCAGCAACTCTTGCACCATAACCGAACTTACCAAATGCTCCACCGTTTTCAGTTTGTATTATTGCCAGCATAAATGCTGGGCTTATTCCCGTTCTTTTTTCAGATGCTACTACTTCATCGAAAAATCCTCTTGCATTAGGATGATTTTCAGGCAACATACTTGAACGTGGAAAATATTTTTTAAATACCCTAGTCCATTCTTCTGCTGTCAAATTGTATTTATACAAAGGAGAGCCTGGGTCATTTGGATTTGTTGTCAATGGGTTTACGGCTGTAGTACCCAATGCTGAAACATCATTCCATCTAGGTTTAGGTTGAGCCTTTTGAGTTAATTTAACTGTACCTAAAGGATCCCCCGCCGAAACAATATAATTATTATTAGATTTTACTATTTTATCTTTAATACTATCCATCGAAGACTTATCAAGACCACCTATCATCATAATCATCATCTCATCGTTTGATTCATCTGATTTATTTTCTTTTTTATCTTCTTTCTTGTCAGTTTCTTTGTTTTCCTCTGTTAAATCTATCTTTTCGCCATCTTCATCTTTCATATCACCTTCAAACTTGTGCTTTTTCAATACGTCTTTTATGATTACATATTCTCCACCCATTCTGTTAGCTTGTTTAAGTTTTGTGTCTGAATCTTTGAATGAATTTGAAGCAACCATTACTTTACCATCCATTGGTGCGTAAATTGTCGATGCGTTTGGATCTATTTGCTTATCTGTTCCATTTCCTGTGTTTGAAACAACCACATCTATTACTGTATTTACATCCTTATCATCATCTACACTCTTATTTTTATCGAATATCATTCCTATTGATTTCAAGAAACCTATTTTATCTTGATCTCCTTCATGACCATATCTTCTTCTGATATATGTTGTAGGAAACTCATAAGGGTTGTTAGAGTTTTTTATAACTTTTGCATCAACTTCGCTGTAATAAGTTTTAGGATTTCTTCTTATCCAGCCTATACCCTCTCCAGTTTTCTTTTCATATCCTAGTGGATTTTCATACTCATAAACAATGTTGTTCATCATATCATCTAGAGAAGATACACGTTCTCCACCACCTTCGATTAATGCCAATCTATCTATACCTAAGTTAGATTTGTAAATCATCTTATCTGGTGAGTTGTCTTTTATTTGAGAGAACTTTTTAATAGCGAATGGATTATACCAATTATCAAAAGGTACAGAACCATATTTGTTTCCTTTAATAGGAACGGTTCCTTTTTTGTATTTTATAAAATTACCTGAAGAATCCTTTTTATATCCGTAAACATCTACTTTTCTAAGTGTTATGTTTTTTGAATATGCTTTATTATGAAGTTCACCATGTATTTTCATAAGCATTGTAACAGGGTCTCTATATTCAATCGCCGATCTGTTTCTTAATTTTTGAACTCCTCCCAATTGTTTTGGATAGTTTATTTCATAATTACCATGCACACCATTAGCTTTGTTTCTAATATTAGTTGCAATATCGCCTAAATCCATTTCTTTTAATTTATCCTTTGATATATTTGCAAACTTTGCTTTCGCACTAGAAAAAGCTTGTGCTGGTCTTTCTACTTTAGAAGACATATCTTTATCATAAGTTGTGAACTTTTCCAAGTTGTCGTCTGAATAAAGAGTTTCTAAATAGTATAACAATCTTAAAGCATCAGTTCTTATAAATATATTGTTGTCATCTTCTTTTTTCCTAAATGGCTCTTGAATTAATTCTCTTTCGACCATTGGAACATGAATTGGACTTGTTAATACGCCTTGTTGTGTTTGATTATATTTTGTTCTAGCTTTAGACAACATTTCTTTATATTGCTTATTAGCCTCTTTGTTTTTATCATAATCTAGCTTTGTAATCCTGTCATAGAATCTTGTTGCAGGGTCATACTCTTCTCTAACCATAAACATATCGGTTATTATTGTAAAACTAGCCATAAATGATAATACTATTATTAAAGCAGATGAAACAGCAACAATAGGAACTAGATTAGCCGCTACAAAACCAACAAAAGCAGCTACAAGTTTACCAACAGCCATTACTAATTTTGTAATTGTTGCTTTTACTTTCGCTAAAAACACAGTAATTTTTTTAACTCGTTTTGGAATTTTTGCAATTTCTTTTCCGACCTTTTTTGTAGCTTTCGCAACTTTTTTAGCTGCAATAATTGATGAATGTGCTTTTATAGCAGCATTTGCTAAGTCTTGTCCGTAATCATTTACATATCTCGCATTGTTTAATGCCCTTAATGCTAAAACTGATAGTTTTTTCTTTCTTGGTTTGATTAATTCAGCTTTTCTTCTTTTCGCATTTAAAGCCGCAAATAATGCTTTTTGAGACTTTCTTAGATTTCTACCCTTAAAGATTCTAGAAGAAGCTAAATAATATTTCTTAAACAATCTATAAAAGTTTATTGAAAATACTGTCGCCCTAAAAGGTGTAGCAATTAAATATCTAGCAATATCGTAATTTAAAGAATATATCCTAGCAGTTCGATAAAAGTCTGAAGCGTATTGATTATCCTTAAGCCCTGCTTGAATATACCTTGAAACAATCATGTAGGTATAAACCCTTGTCATTCTTCTTTGGGCTTGCTTTCTATACTTTTCAGATAAAGCTTTGTTTTTGTCTAGTTTTTTGTCTATCTTTTCAAGTTTTTTCTTAGCGAAGAAAGTCATTTTCTTATTTCCTTCGGCTATATCTTTAAGATAGTTTATTTGCTTTTCTTTTGTACTTAAAAGCTCAATGTTAATTCCATACTTCTTGAAAAATCTATTTGTCTTAAATCTAGCTTTTTCGCTTAGATTATCTTGCAATGACTTTCTCATGCCCTTAAATTCGATTTTTTCATGTAGCTTAGGATCGTTTTTATATATTTCTCTTTCAGAAGCAATAAAAGTTTTTAATTCTTTGGCTTTTAGATTTGTCGCTATTCCTAGTTTCTTAGCCATAAGCAAAGTTGTAAATGCATGAGAATTATGATATCTTGCAGTTAAATCTACGATTACTTTATTTTTCATGTTTCTTAAAGCATCTGGTTGAGATTTTATAGTATCGTAAACCTTAAAGTATCTGTTTTTAGTATCTTCTTTGAAAGATTTATTTATAACAGACTGAGCGACCTTTTGTATCTGGTTATCTATAGCCTGATATTTAAAATGCTCTTTTGCAATTCTTGCTGAATGTTTTGAAATCATTTTAGCTGCATTAATAACATCCCCATGCTCTTTTTCTAGTTTTAATCTAGTAGCCTCAACTGAACTTTTAATAAACGGTCTCATCTTATTAATGCCTATACTTGCATAGTCATTATATTTTGAAATCATTTGATTTCGATATTTTTCGCTAGTTGTTTTTGACAAAAGCCTAGAATATTCTTTTCTAAATCTTGTGTTGTAGTAGAATTTAGAATATTCTATATTAATTTCATCTCGACTATATGGCTTAACCTTAAGCTTATCAGCAATTGAATTTATTAAACCCAAATCCTCATCTTTTAACAAGCTGTTAATGTCATCATGAAACGGATTAGGACTAGTCTTATCTAAGCAATCCCTTAAAAGATCATCGTATTTTATATACTTAATTTTGCCTTCAGCTGATTGTACTTTATATTGCTTTTGCCTATTTTTAAGATAATGGTCTACTCTTATTTCTAAATCTTCTCGATTTACCTTACTATTTACAATATATTCTACTCTCTTTCGATTTAGATTTCTTTTATATACTTCAAAAGTAAGCTCTTTTCTATATTGGTGTTTTAAATCATTAAGAGTTTCTACTGCGTTCTCAATTTTTTCTCTATTAGCATAAGAAACTCTCATATTAGCTAAAATATCTTTTGTTACATCTTTAATAGCATCCTGATTTTTATTTTCAAGATTTTCAAACGATCTTCTTATATTGCTAAATTCTTTATCATTGTATATTAGGCTTTTGAATTTTTTATAATCAATGTCTGCACTTTCTTGTTGAGACAATGTAGTTTTTAATAATTTAGACTTTTCAATTAAAAATTCTCTATTACTATTTGAAATCTCTAATTTTTTATCTACTACTACATTACCATACCTATTTAAAGCACTTTCTTCCTCGTCTTTTGGATTGTCAAATTTATCCTTTGGTAAATCAGAAAATCCTCTGTAAGAAATTATGCTATCTACTACCTTTTCTCTAACCTCTAACGGTTTTCTTGTAGTTTGGGCTATATATCTTAATTGAGTGTTGGTAATAATCCCATTTGTGTAACAATCTTTTAAAAACCTTTTAGAATTTTCATCAAGCTTTGTAGAATATCCTTTAAATAGACTATCCGACTGCTCTTTTATTGTAATAATATCGGGTGAATTCTTATTAAAGTTTTCAAGAAATTCTTTTTTAATACTTGTTGATACATACGGTATTTTAGTATCTTTAGCTTTCAAAAACCTATCAAGCTCTGTTTTGTCACTAGATTTAACGGTATTTAGAATATATTTTACCCTCTGATTACTAGTAAAATTAATCTTATTTCCCTTAAACCCGTTTATCGCCTCCTCGAAGTCACTATAATTTTTAATGTTTTTTAGGTTTTTACCTATATCTATAATATCGGGGATTTGCTGGTTAAAGGAAACAGGGCTTTTTTCATAGTTTTGTACCATTGTTGTTAGTACATCTCTACCTACATTATTATCGTTTTTTGATGCGTAAAGTATGTTTTTAAATTGCTGTTCACTAATAAGCCTATGATCTTTTGCATCTATTAAAAACTTTATCTTATCATCAGATAAATTCGTTTGTATTGCGTTTGTATATTCGTCTTTTGTAAAAGCTTTATACTGAAACTCTCCTCTTTCACCTTTGACATTCAATAGCTGATATTTAGACACATCGGAAGGATTATACGCAAACACTTTTGTATAGTCTTTTTTAAGATTCTCAAATTTTAATGTATTTGTTCCTGCATTACCTACTGTATATCCATCATCTGTATGGAAAGTATCTAGATTTATTGTTCCGTTAGTTGCTGTGTTCTCATTTACGCTTTTTGATAAACTAGCTGTGGAAAAATCCTCAATCCTACCATCGTTAAAGTCAGCCATTTCATTGTCAACATTATCTATAATGTTAAAAAATGATGAATTATCGTTTGACTTATTAATTAAATAGTTTTCGTATTTATTAAGGATATTATTCGATTTAAAATCAACATACTTATCGAAATCTATTTCTCTTATATCGCTTAAAGGTTTTAAATTATCATAATCAACTTTTAACTTATCAATTTCCTTAAAATTTTCATCGACAATATTTTTTGCGTACTCGTATTTGAACTGATCTTTGACATCTTGATTTGTTATTAATTTTCTTTGATTTAAAATAGCAGCAGTTTTAAAGCTTTGTAATGGATTTTCATTTATGTTTTCTTTGAAAAACTTATTAAGATTATCATCTGTAATTTTAGATGCAAACTGATCTACATTTATTGTTCTTAATGTGTCTTTATTTAACTTTTCAAAGTCTAAATCTTCTTGTTTTTGTTCTTTCCATACTTGCAAATCTTCTTGCATGTCTTTAACGCTGAATCTATCGCTATTATTTTCTTTGAAACCGTATTGATAATTTAGAGTTTTGTTTGATTTATCAATTAAATCTTTAAGCTTATTTTCTGTTATAGAGTTATTTTTAGTTTTATTAATTATTTCATCTAAATATTTGTTATTAGGATTTGAAACAGCGTTTTGATAAATTATATCGTCTACTTTGTTTTCAACATTAGAAATTCGAAATTGTTTATCCTTTAATTCCTTTCGAACCAAATTAATAGCATCTTGTGATGTTATATTGTTAAAAAATACATGGTCTCCAAGCTTATCTAATAATTCATTATACGCCTTATTATCATTTAAGATAGGAGATTGTATGTTGATACTATCTTTAAGTTCATTTTTAAATTCTTTTAGTTTTAAATCTTGTGCTTTAAAAACATTTTCGTTGTTTAGGTCAATTTCAACACGATTTTTATGTTTTTGTTGATACAAGATATAATCTTTAGCTTTTATTTTAATATCATCTTTTTTCTTGTCTGGCATTAAAAATCTCCTATAAAACAAAGCCTCTATTATTAAGAGACTTTGCTTTTTTCTTCTTTAAACTTCGATTTTAAATGGAACGAATACTTAATATCGTACATTTTATTAAGCTTATCGTTAATTTGATTTTCAATATCTTCAGATTTGTTATCTTTATATTCTTCCATAAGCTTATCAAAGTCTTCTTTAATCTTTTCATCTTCTGCCCTGTATCTCTTGATATCATTAGGATCAGATGTTGTAAGTTTATATAGTTTCGAATCTTTTGCTATTATGTTTTCAAAAGGAACAGTAACACCTTCTGTCATTATTAATCCTTTACCTTTAGAAGCATTGTAGATGTATTTTTGTTGCTCTTTCGATAATCCGTAAAGCTCTGTTAATGTTGCCAAATCGTCTTCTGATTGGTTTAATAGACATACATAACCTGTTGCGTTGTTAAACATTGTTCTTGCATTTTCAGTTCTAAGCATATCGGAAATATTTTGCGTAATACCTGTAATTACGCCATCGTATTTTCTTGAACGCTTAAATAATTGATATAAGAATGAAGTTGAATATTCATTATTTAACATTAAATAGAACTCATCAATGAAAATCCATGTTCTTTTTCCTTTTTTCTTGTTTTGAATAATTCTGTTCCACACATTATCAAGCATGATTAGAAGACACACACCTTTTAAGTTTTGTGTAACAGAGTTTAAATCGAAAGATATTACCCTATTTTTAATATTAATGTTTGATTCTTTAGAAAATATATTCAAACTTCCGTCATTAACATAAATTTGCAATACTTGTGCAAGTCTTGTTGAAGTATAATCAGCCTCTTTTACAAGAGTGTCATAAAGAAGATTAAGAGTTGGAACTCTATTTTCTTTTTCGCATCTTTTGTATAGTTTTCTACCTACAACATCTATTGTTGAAATTTCCTCTGGCGTTAAGCTACTTGAATCACTATTTTTATTAATTCTAGTAATCATTGCAAAGAACGAGTTTAAAAAGTCTATTTTTGTAGATACTGGATCTGGCTCATTTTCAAACATTTCATTTTGAACAAAATCATTCTTGTCTATTTCTATTTGTTCTTCTAATTCCATTGGGTTAATATAGTTACCCTTATTTTGACCTAAAGTTATTATTTCCCCGTTAAGCCTATTAACTAAAGTTCCATATTCACTTTCTGGGTCGACTATTACAATATCATCATCTGTAGACAAGAAGATATTAGCTATTTCGTGTTTTGCGGCCATTGATTTACCAGAACCTGGTGTTGCCATAATAAATCCTGATGGGTTTTTTCTACTTAATCTATTAAGTAAAATAATTGATTTACTTGTTGGATTTACACCGTATACAAAGCCACCCGGTTGATAGATATCTTGAGTACTAAATGGCTCAAATATTCCTAAAGATTTAGATAACAATTGACGAGAAACATCTAGTCTGTTATATCCAAATGGTAAAACCGTATTAAACGCTGCTTTTTGTTCCCAATCTAAATTACCTAAACTGATACCATGACTTCTACAAAGAGTGTCTATTCTGTAATTGTTGTCCATAAGTTCATCAAGTGTTTCAGCCATTGTCATAATGCAAAATGTTGTCACAAACATTTTTTCGTTTTCTTCTTGAATCTTATTTTGTATCTTTTTAGCCTCTTCCAAGTTCTCAATTAATGATTGTGCAACAAACTCATCACTTGCACCTAATCCCTTACCTGATAATTTCCTTTTCTCACCAAACTTCTCTGTATTCATAAAAGATAGTTTAGTTCTAATCATTTGCTTAGTTTCATCCTTTGGAATTGGATTAATATGGATTGAACATATCATATTGATATTTTCAGCAGTCAAATCTTGAATAAATTCATCCGTCATTTCTGTCGGTATATCTTTGATAAATCTTACTTGACCGTAATATCTTCCCCACTCAAATATTGATTTATCAGTAAAATCTGCGGAATCTTCTGCTAAAAAATCTTTAGATGTTAGCCCATGTCTAAAATACATTCTATTATCATATTTTGAGTTAGAATGATTCATAGGATCTATTATCGTCTTGAATAACTTTAATCTTTCTTTAGCTGATAATACCTTTACAACATCATCAGAATTTATTGGATAAATGTCTTTTAATCTTTCTTTAATAGCTGTTTCTGCTCTTTTAAGTTTTTCTGTAGCATCTTCTAAGTCATCAGCCAATACTGTGTAGGTTATAAACTTTCTTCTATTTATCCTATTGTTTTTATCTGTGTCATATTTTGCTATGTTTTGATTATTAAGCTCAATCCTAAATTCATCATAACCATCATCTTTCAAATTGATATTTACATCTTTTACAAACTTATCATGACTTACTAATTCATTGTTAAATGACATTTCATACGCTATATTTTCATCTAGTGTATTTAGAAACTTAACATAATTTAAGAAAAGTTCACTTTGTTTTTTTTCAGCTAACAATTTATAGTTAATATCAGCAAACTCTATTGTCCTTGAATAAAGTAGGTTTTCTCTTATTACTAAAGTTCCGTCACTTAGAAGCCTGTCATAACCTATTAAACTTTGTGTTGATGTGTTCTTTTTATTATATATATCGGCTTTTGAATTTTTGACTTTCTTTTCTTTAGATTTTCTTAATTTCTGTTCTTGTTCTCTTTTACTGATAGCTTTCTTTTTTATATCTTTATTACTTTTAAGCTTTCCTGTAGTATTTACATCTTTAGCAATCAATACATTTTCGTCTAAAGGGGCATTTTCTTTCTCTTTAGATTTCTTTGGCTTTTTATTTTTAGCATCTACTGTTGCAATTTCTTTTGTTTCTTTATTTTTCTTTTTAAATAATCCCAATCAACTCACCTCTTTCGTCAAAATTGAACAACGCCTCTTCTTTAGGTTTACCTTTTTTATATTTCTCGGCTATCATCTTGCGATATTCTTTTGTTTCTACTCTATAGTTTATTAATCCGACATAGTTGTTTTCTTTTTTATCGACTAAAACTTTATTGTTCAATAATTGAGTGTAATCATTTTTATTTAATATCTCACCAGATTTTATATCAAACTGTGTCATTTGGTCTTCTTTAAAAACAAATCTCTTTCTTTTTTTGTTATTTAACATATTATAGAAGTTTTGATTAACTTCTGTTTTATATGTCAATTTATTCACTCCAAATTTACCACGATATAACTTCTTAAGATAATCTTCCATATTTAAATTATCTTTTTTAACAAAGCCAATCATTGCTATTGGAACTACTGTTAAAAATATTAGATAAGCTATTATGTTCATCTTTAAAAACTTAGATAAAATTATTGTCTCTAAAATTGCTAAAACTAAGCCACTTCCTAAAGCCAATAATTTTCTTTTAGTAAGATTTAAAAATATCTTATTTTCATATTCTGAAATATCTCTTGGTATGTTAACCTGTATCAAAATTATTCCTCCTAATTAAAAGCTCCGCCTGTTGCTAAGTTCGCTACTTGTTTTGATTTCTTAAATAACGTCAATGTAGTTAAACTCATTAGCATACTACCTGCAATTACCTTCAAGCTTAGTGTAAACGCACTTCCTATTCCTAATGATTGCATCGTTTTTGCTGGATCTGCCGATGAAAATACCTTAATAAATGTTTGAGGACTTGCAACTAAACCATTAAATAAAACATTACCAATTCCTTTTCCACCTTCTATCGCATTAAACACATTTAAAAACAATTGTGTTGATATCTTTGTGGCGACTAATATAAGCAAAATATTTAACCCTATACTTAAAATCGTCTTTAAGTATGTAAATCCAGTATTAGCCCATTGCTCACAGCTTATTGATGCAACAGCTATTGGTGCAGCAAAATAATAAAGTATACAGTCTACCATTACGCCTAGAATATAGAATCCAATCATTAGAGATATTGCCAACATTGCAATTGCCCCTAGTGCAAATAATAAAACCAATATTATTGATGATAGTTTTAAGGTGCTAGCCATGTTATCTATTATTTCATCTTTGATTGAACCGTCAGAATTTAACATGCCAACTAATACCGCATTTGCCGAGTATGCATGATCTATAGTCGTAATGTTAGCAAAATTTTCCACATATCCTGCAAACCCAGACACTACCGATAAAAACATTTCTTGAACACTTTCAATTAATATTTTTATTATCATAATTCTAAAAAAGAATTTTAAAGGTATTACTATACCTTGTGCCTGAACAGCATCCTGCTTGGATGCCATTGAATACAGACCTAATACAAATCCTATTGCTAGTATCGTGTAAGCCACAGCTAATATTATATTGTTTAACCCTGATAATGTTTGATTGCTTAGCATTGTTCCAGATGGCGATAAAAACATATTCATGTTTTGTCTTGTAAAAAATCCACCGACTTTGGCTGTAACATCTTGCATTTCAATCATAAATTTAAAAAGCGAAAGAATCGCTTCACAAAACATCTTCCACATTTAAAAGACTCCTTTCAAAAATATACTAAAGTTAATTACTAAAGGAGAATTCCAATCTATTCCGGGATTTGTCGTAAGCTTTGGTAAACTTGTTAAAAGAGTTGCTGAAATAAGAACAATTACACCACCACCAAATAACGCCGCTGATTTATATATTTGTTGTGCTGATTGTGCACTTAAAGCTATCCCAAACTGTATCATAGACCATGCGATTGTTAGAGCTGCACCATATTTTAGAAAATATATACTAGCATCTAATAATCCATCAAATTTTAATTGTCCATTTGTTCCGACTGCACCTATTGCAAAAAGCAAAAATAGACCAAACGCAACTGTGTAAAATCCTGTCATTAATTTTGATGTATCTGTTAACCCTTCTGCTAAATGTGAACCTATCATTACTAATCCACCAACTATAGTTATTGTGCTAAATATCTTTACTATGTTAGCTATTAGATTATAGTGTGCATTAAACACTTCTGATAATGGGTTAGAATCTACTGTTTGAGCAAAAGAAATTGAAGATAAGTTATGAGATACAAGAATTACTAATAAAAAGAAAATCCCTATTTTATAAATATTTTTATTTTTTCTCAATTTTTACTCCTTATATATTGTGATTAGCCCTATATATAAACACAGGGCTAAGATCACAATTTTAAATTAGCAAAGAATACCCACTTTAATTCTTTGCTTTTTATCTTAAGACATGAAGTATTTAACTATTGTTGGCAATGATAATCCAAGTATGATTAAAGCTACTCCACCAATGAATTGGTATAATTGCGATTGTAGTTGTTGTCCGTTATTGACAGCTGAAAAACCACTTGCAATACCAATTGCCGCTAATATAGCCCCTACTAAAGCCATTAATTTACCAAAAAATGATACAACTTCAATCATGAAGTCATTTGCTTTTTTTGAAGCTCCTGTGTTAATGATTCCTGCTGCAAATCCAGTTCTTACTGTTAGAATATACGCAGCCATAATAGCCAAAGTGGCTAAAATTATTACATATTTGTGTTCTTTAATAAAAGTTTTCGCTTTACTTAAAAAGCTGTCTTGATTATTCAAGGCAAGTGTACTTGTATTCATGTATTTTCAATCTCCTTTTTAATATTTATATGATAGTTTTTTCAAAAGTGGGTTTTGTTTTTAATAAAAAAACCACCATTTACATCCTTGTTATACCCACGATAAAGATGTATTTGAGATAAAAACATTCACCTTTTACGCTAAATTGCATAAATACCGAATTAATTGCCATAAATGAGGACAGTAAAACTACCATATAAGCATAAAAAAAGAACACCGCTACTGCGATGAACTCTTTTCGTAATTATTCTAATATTTTTCTCTGAAATTTTTTAAACTTTTCTTTGAAACTTCGCTAAGATTTTCGCCTATTTCTCTCATTGTTAAAGTATCATCTACGAAAATATTAGAAGGCTCATATTCAATATCTTTTTGAAGCTTTTCTCTACGTTCTATATATTTCTTTATTTCAAGTTCATTCATCTATCACACCTCATTCAAAAACATCAAAATCATCTATGAAGTTATTTTCTTGATTTTCTGATAAATTAGGCTTATCCTTATTCTCTTTATCTGATCTTTCAGAATCTGTATCTACAGATATTATATCATCTTCTTTGTCGATATCCTTATCTGCTTCACCTTTGCTATTTCCATTATCCGTATTGAAGAAATCATCTATATTAAAATCATCTTCTTTTTCTTTTTCAACTATTTTAGATAATTCTAACTCTTCTCTAGCAGAAATTTCAGATTCCGTATCTTTTGATAAAATTGAATTTGTAAGCTCACGATAATTACCATCATATATTCTAACTTTTGGTATACTTAAAATCTCATCTCTAGTCATTATACTCGACATATCTTTTTGGATAGGCAAATATTTTACATCAAATCCTTCATCTTTTATTTTCTTTCTAATCTCATACATTAGCTTTTCTCTTTGTTCTATCGGTGTCCTGTTGTAAATACGATTTAAAGTCTTTTTGCCTTTTACACCAGCTAAATGATTAATGTTTTGATGTTTTATGGTCTTATACTTATCATCTTTGATAGGGAACTTTCCATTAATAAAAAGAATTGCACCTTTATATACAGCAACTTCTTCTGCCGTCATTAATTGCCTTCCAGTTACGCTGTGTGATTCCGATACCGATGATTCTCTTCCTCTTGTTTGGTTATTTGTAGAGTACTCGATTGTAGTTTTCCCAATCATGTCTGAAATTTTTCCTGTAAGTGTAGATTTATCTTCCCCTCTACTACTACCAGCTCCTAAAAACAAGATGTAGTTAACATTCGCCATGATAGCCTCAAGTCCGTTTTCCCCATATACATCTTTAATTTGAACGAATGACTGTGCGATCATTGTAATGCCGATATTTCTACTACGGTTTGTGGAAATAATTCCTAAATAATCAGGCAATTTACCAATATTCGTAAATTCGTCAAGTACAATCTGTAATGGAATTGGAAGTTCTCCGTTGTCATAACGTCTAGCCATTTCATACATTTTACTGATTAATTGATAAAACAAGATTGAAACTAAAAATCCTAGAGACTTATCATTATCAGGAGTTATAATATATAAGATACATTTTTCTTTACCACCAAAATCTTCCAACTTTAATTCATCTTTTGCTGTTAGA